>JAEZIE010000222.1 GCA_023416175.1 Bacillota bacterium | reverse complement strand
GTGCATTTGACGATATATGCGGATTTTAAGCGTACCTCGCCGTCCGGCTGGAGCCGGAAATACTTCTTGGGCGGGTCCACCATGAAATCCTCGCGCTCAATATACAGCTCGCGCCCGAACATCACCTTGCGCGTGCCCATCTCAGGCACGTTGGGGTGGTTTTCGATCTCAATCTCTTCCGTCTTACCCTCTGGCCAGTTTTCAATGACCAGCTTGATGGGGTCCAACACAGCCATCATGCGCGGGGCAACGGCGTTGAGGTGTTCACGAACGCAATGCTCCAGCATGGCGGTCTCCACCACCGAATCCGCCTTGGCGACGCCCACGCGGTTCAAGAAATCGCGTATGGCTTCGGGGGTATAGCCGCGGCGGCGCAAACCGCACAGCGTGGGCATCCGGGGATCGTCCCAACCGGAAACACGCCCTTCCTCCACCAGCCTTCTCAAGTAGCGCTTGGACATGATGGTGTTGGTGAGGTTCAATCGCGCAAACTCGATCTGCCTGGGCTTGGGGTCAAACTCGCACTGCTCCACCACCCAGTCATAAAGCGGACGGTGAATTTCATATTCGAGAGAGCAGAGCGAATGCGTCACGCCCTCTAATGCGTCCTGTATGGGATGCGCAAAATCGTACATGGGGTAGATGCACCATCTGTCCCCCGTGTGGTGATGCGCCATGTGGATGATGCGGTACATGGCGGGATCGCGCATGATGACGTTGGGGGAGGACATATCGATCTTTGCGCGCAGCGTACGGCTGCCGTCCGGGAATTCGCCGTTCTTCATGCGCTCAAACAAGTCGAGGTTCTCTTCCACGCTGCGGTCCCGGTAGGGAGAATTTTTGCCGGGCTCGGTCAGCGTTCCGCGGTATTCACGCATTTCGTCCTTAGAGAGGTCGCAGACATAGGCGACGCCCTTCTTGATCAGCTTGACCGCCAGTTCATAGCAGGTATCAAAATAATCCGAGCCATAGAACACGTTGGCCCAGGTAAAGCCCAGCCAACGGATATCCTCCTGTATGGCGTCCACATATTCCTCATCTTCTTTGGTGGGGTTGGTGTCGTCATACCGGAGGTTGCATTCGCCGCCATACTGCTCCGCCATGGAGAAGTCGATATACAAAGCCTTGGCATGGCCTATATGCAGGTAACCGTTGGGTTCGGGCGGGAACCGGGTTTTCACATGCGTCGCCCGCTGCTGCTGCAGATCCTGCTCGATGGCTTCCTCAATAAAGTTCTTGGATCGCAGCTCTTCCATATGTACACGCTCCTTTACGCTTTTCAAATGCAAGTATTACGGGTTCTCCGGGTTTTCATTCCAATATTATCATCTACACCGGATATGTTGTCAATGCTTCCACCCCATACCCCGCCGCCTCGTAAGTATCAGATACGTTTTATAGCGGGAGACATATTGTAATAGTAAGGACCAGGCTGCTATTTTTATGCGGGCGTTACTGTCCGGTGTTACAAAACGCATGGCGCGTGGTATCTTATTGTTAAGGAGATAACAAGTTAAATCGCGATAAGCGCGAAAAAACATGGTAAACTAGAACAACCACCTTCATAAGGAGCTTACAGGCCATGACGAAGATCGTATTAATCGGCGCAAACCATGCGGGGACCGCCGCCGCCAACACCATACTGGACAATTATCCGGACGCGGAGCTTATTCTGTTCGACCGCAACTCCAACATCAGTTACCTGGGCTGCGGAACTGCGCTTTGGGTGGGGCGGCAGATAGACGACCCGCAGAGCCTATTCTACTGCTCGGCGGAGAAGTTTCGCTCGCGCAACGCCAAGGTCTACATGGAGACCGAGGTTACGCATATCGATTTTGAACAGAAAACCGTCCATGCTGTGGATAACGAGGGCAGAGAAGTTTCCGAAACGTACGATAAGCTGATCCTCGCCACCGGCTCGCTGCCCATCATTCCCCGCATTGAGGGGCTAAACCTACCCAACGTGCAGTCCGTCAAGCTGTTTCAGGATGGCGCGCGTATTGACCGCGCGCTCGAATCCGCGGACATCGGCACTGTCGCCGTTGTGGGCGCAGGCTACATCGGCGTAGAAATCGCGGAGGCCGTACAGCGCCGCGGCAGACATGCCCTGCTTTTTGACGTGGCGGATGGGTGCCTCACCAGCTATTATGACGACTGGTTCTCCAAGGATATGGACCATGTACTTGAAAAAAACGGCGTAGAGCTGCACTTTAACGAAACCGTCACCGCCATCAAGGGCGTGGAGGCGGTATCCGCCATCGCCACCAATAAGGGCGAATACGCGGTGGATATGGTCATACTCTGCATCGGCTTTGTGCCCAACAGCATACTGGGGCGGGATAAGCTGGAAACGATCCCCAACGGAGCGTATCTTGTAGACCGCACGCAGCAGACCAGTATCCCTGACGTTTATGCCATAGGCGACTGCGCAACGGTATACAACAACGCACTCCAGGGAAGCAACTATGTGGCGCTTGCTACCAACGCTGTCAGAAGCGGCATCATTGCCGCCCACAACGCCTGCGGAACGCATACGGAATCCTCCGGCGTGCAGGGCTCCAACGGCATCCACATATTCGGCTACAACATGGTATCCACCGGCTTTAACCTGATGTCTGCCAGGAAAGCGGGCTTTGACGCGACTTATACGCAGTATGAGGACTTGCAGAAGCCTTCGTTTGTCAAAGCCGAAAATGCGCCGGTGAAGCTGCGCATTGTGTACGATCAAAATACGCGCCGGGTGCTTGGCGCGCAGATGGCTTCCACTTATGATATTTCCATGGGCATCCACATGTTCTCGCTCGCAATTGAGGAGGGCGTAACGATCGATAAACTCAAGCTCTTGGATATTTTCTTCCTGCCGCATTTCAACCAGCCGTACAATTACATTACGCTCGCGGCGCTGGCGGCAAAATAATTAGTAAAAGATAGAGCGGGGCAAATGCCCCGCTCATGGCGTGTTAGAGGAAGATAGTTGGGGGTGCCGCAGCTCAAAAAGCATGACATCCCGTATTTTTATTAGCTCTGCTAGGACATTATTGGCCTGAATATATGTTGTGATAGGTAAATTATAGTATTTTTATCTATTAAATCACAGTAGGTATCTATCATGATTAGAAAGGAGGGCCTAATGATACCGAAACATAGAATAGAACTTATCGTACCAGATAAATACTTTGATAATCCAACTGAAGAACCGATTATCGGGTTAATAAGGTATTTAAGAGAGCAAGGAAAAGCTTGCGAATTTCTCGGTTTTAATAGGCATCCCAGCAAATTACAATTTTCTGGATTTACAGCTTGGTCTGACAACTACGTTATTTTGATAGATGGCATAAAATATTATGGTGGTGTAAGCGGACAGCCTGATATAAACTATTGTGCAACATTTTTCGTTGTTGGTGATGAAGAACATGATTATATTCTAAATCACCTAAATAAAAGAGTAAGTCAAATATTAGAGACACTTGAAGATAGGTAATAATTAGCTTTTATCCTTTGAAAATTGTAAAAGCGGGGCATTTACCCCGCTTTGGCTTTCCTGCTTATATTAATCCCAATCAATCGCCCCGATGCTTTCGAGATAATCCTCGTTGTAATCGAGATAATCTTCCGTAAAGCGCATCAGGTACATCTTGTGTTCCGGGAACGCTTCTGCCATATTTTTGAATAAATAGTCCTGCGCGGCCTCGTCGTCATAAGCCTCGCCATCCTCCACGCCTGTTGCACTCATAAATGCCTCGTCGAGTGTTATAATTTTATCTAGCATTTCCTCCAGCCTGCCGCTGGGTAAAAAGGCATATTCTCCCGCCCGTACTAATTTCTCCAGTATGAACGCGCGCGCATCTTTCATGCCGTGTTCCTCCTTAGCAAAGTTGTTTTATGCAGGCTTTCTTTGTCTTTTATTCTTTTTCCCATCCCTTAGTATACCAAACTGTGCGAAAAAGAGCACCCAACCGCAACATAAGTATAGCATGTATTCGCTTGCGAAATTTACGAAACTTCATAAGTAGAAGTTTGAGCCGCTTTTGTTTTTGACGGATGGGCCTAAAGAAATGCTATTGTAATTCGATATAGGGGGAGTATAATGGCAACAATCAATCTTTTTCTGGCGAGGTGGGCATTATGATTGGTTTTGGGATCGGCGTTGTCTGCGGTATCGCCGAATTATACCTGCTTAGCCGCGTGACGCTTGCGGTGCAAAACGGCAAGACGGCGCTTATTTTGCCGCTGTTGCTTGTAAAACTGATTATATTAGCCGTCGCGTTTGTGCCTGTAATCCTCTACTTTAGAAGCGAGCTGCTATGGTGCGGCGTAGGAATTTCTGCTTCGCTTGTTATCGGCGCGGTTATCATTAACTTTGTGAACCAACGGTCCGGGAAAGGAGATAAGAAATCCTGATGCAAACGCCCACGCTGTTCCAAATCGTAGTGATGGCGGTATGCCTCATAGGAGGCATCGCCGCGTTTTACGCAAGGGGCAAGATTATTTTGCCCGATCCGGAGGACGAATCATTCAAAGCGGTCAAGAAAAAGCGCAGGAACTTGATGTTGCTGGGTTCTTTCTTACTCTGGCTGCTTTCGGGCATATTCTTCGGCCTGTTCCATAGGGAGGAAGAAGC
>JAEZIE010000152.1 GCA_023416175.1 Bacillota bacterium | reverse complement strand
AAGATGCCGCCGCAGCCCTTGGGAAAATACTGTTTTGCACGCTCGTAATAGGCGTCGCCATTTAGAGCGGGGTAATTGACCCACGCCACGTTGGGATGTTTTTTGAGGTAGTTTGCAACGGTTACTGCGTTCTCGCAGTGCTTCTTCATGCGCAGGCTTAATGTTTCAATACCCTGCAGCAGCAAAAACGCATTGATGGGGGAGAGGCACGCGCCGGTATCCCTTAAGAAGCCCGCGCGCAGTTTTGCCAGGTACCCTGCGGCACCAAGATCCGCATAGACAAGGCCGTGGTAGCTTTCATCCGGCGTATTGTATTCCGTAAAGCGGGGGTTGTTTTTGAAGGAGAACGTGCCAAGATCCGTGACCGAGCCGCCCATGGAGTTGCCGTGCCCACCCATGTACTTGGTGAGGGAATGAACGACAATGTCGATGCCGCAGGCTTTTGAATCGATGAGATAAGGAGTGCCGAACGTATTGTCCGCAATCACAGGCAGGCCGTGCTTGTGGGCGATCTCCGCGATCTTTACAAAATCGGGGATGTTGATGTTGGGGTTGCCAAGCGTTTCCAGATACACGCAGCGGGTTTTTTCGTTGATGAGGGACTCAAGCTTCGTAAAATCTTCCGGGTTGACGGAATGAACCTTGATGCCATAACGGAGTTCAAACCGCTGGAATAAGAGCGTATACGTGCCGCCATAAAGCGTGGAAAGGGAAATGATCTCGCTGCCTGTCTCTGCTAAATTCTGTATCGCCGCCAAAATCGCAGCCATGCCCGAGGCAAAGCACACCGTACCCACGCCGCCTTCCAATGCCGTGACGCGTTCCTCCAGTACGGCAACCGTCGGGTTGCTTAAACGCGTGTAGATGCTGCCCGGCTTTTCTAATGCAAACTGAGCTGCGGCGTCCGCAGCGTCCTCAAACTGATAAGCCGTGGTCTGGTAAATGGGAACGGCGCGTGCGCCCGTCGTAGGGTCAGGCGAATAGCCCGCGTGCGCCTGCAGCGTATCAAACCGGTACTGTTTTGTCATTGTTTATTCCTCCTCAAACTTATTACTCCCAAATTCTATCAGCCAATGAAAAAGGCCCTGCTTCGCGTCTTGCGAAGCAGGGCCATAGGTTTAAATGGCGTTCCCGCTAGACTGCCGTTACCGGCATTCGCAACACGCAAATTGGCGCGGAACGCATCATCATTCCGCGCTTAGGCATCATCATGGAAACAACTACGAACGGCTTCATGATTGAAACGTTCCTCCTTTCCTCGCGTGTCGGGATTTGTATGCAATGGTACCTTAGTCATAAGCCTACTGTCAAGTAAAAAATATATGGGAAATTCCGCAATATCCTAATTAGTATGCTACGCCTTGCGCCAGCATGGATTCGGCCACTCTTAAAAATCCTGCGATATTCGCACCCAACACAAGGTTTCCCGGTTCCCCGTACTCTTCGGAGGCGGCATAGGCTTGTTCATAGATGCTGGTCATGATCTTTTGGAGCATGACGTCCACCTCTTCGAATGTCCAACTCAGACGCTGGCTGTTTTGGGACATTTCAAGCGCGGAGGTTGCAACGCCGCCCGCGTTTGCAGCCTTACCCGGCCCGTAAAGAATTCCTGTTTGCAAAAACAACTCTGCCGCTTCCGGCGTAGAAGGCATGTTTGCGCCCTCTGCTACCGCAACGCATCCGTTTTGTACAAGCAACTTTGCGCTGACTAAGTCAAGCTCATTCTGTGTTGCGCAGGGAAGTGCGATATCGCAGGGGATGCTCCATATATTGCGGCAGCCTTCGTGGTATTGTGCGCTGTCGACGTAGTTTGTATACTCGTTTATTCTGCAGCGCTCGACTTCCTTGAGCCGCTTTACAACATCCAGCTTAATGCCGTTTTTATCATGGATATATCCGCACGAGTCGCTCATCGCCACGACATTCGCGCCAAGCTCGGCTGCCTTTTCCGCCGCGTAAATGGCTACATTGCCGGACCCGGAAATCACCACGGTTTTTCCCGCGAACGAAAGGCCCTTTTTGCGCAACATTTCCTGCGTAAAATAACATACGCCGTAGCCCGTGGCCTCCTTTCGGCCGAGCGAACCGCCGTAGGATAGCCCTTTGCCTGTGAGCACACCGGTAACATCGTTTTTCAGGCGCTTGTATTGGCCATAAAGATAGCCAATCTCCCGGGCACCCACCCCGATATCGCCTGCGGGCACATCCGTATCCGGGCCGATATGACGGCAAAGCTCCGTCATAAAGGATTGGCAGAACCGCATAATCTCCATATCGCTTTTGCCCTTGGGGTCAAAATCCGTGCCGCCTTTTGCACCGCCGATGGGGAGGCCGGTCAACGCGTTTTTGAATATCTGCTCAAATCCCAAGAACTTTAAAATGGAAGCATTGACGGAAGGATGGAACCTTAGACCGCCCTTGTAGGGGCCGATCGCGGAATTGAACTGGTAGCGGTAGCCGCGGTTGACCTGTACTCTGCCCGCATCGTCCACCCAACTTACGCGAAACTGTATCACGCGTTCCGGCTCCACAATACGCTCCAGAATGCCCATTTGCTCCAGCTCCGGGCGCCGCTTGACAACCGGGGCAAGGGAAGTAAGAACTTCTCTTGCTGCCTGCAAAAATTCCGGTTCGTGCGGATTTTTGAGTATGAGCGCATCGAGCACGCCTGCAATATAGGGATCGTGTGCCTGCATATGACCTCCTTGTAATCTTGCACATATTTCTCACAGAAGCCATCTTGTAACGGTTTCTGTTTCTTAATCGGTTGAAAGACTTACATATCGCTCCATTGCTGCATATTTATAAATTCATGTAGAACGCCTAACCTTTGATTTAGAAGGCATGCCCGCAAAATGACGAACGATAGATATATTATATATCCCCCTATGTCGGAAAATCAATGGAAGAAAAAGCAGGAGCGGCTATAACGGCCGCTTCTGAAGGTGAATTGCGATTGGAATAGTTGCCAAGGCATTTCTGACATTGAATGCATTCTTATACATATTGGCCTATTCCTTCAATGCTGCCTCCAATAAGCTCTTTAGCTTTACCGGGTCGGCCTTGCCTGCGGTCACCTTCATGACATGCCCCATGACGGCTTGTATGGCGCTTGCTTTGCCCGCATGATAATCCAGAACCGCGTTGGGGTTCGCCGCAATGGCAGCCTTTAGGTGTTCTGTCAACACGGCTTCGTCGCTGATCTGCTCCAGACCCAGGCGTTTCACAATATTCTCCGGCACTCCATCCTCTTCCCACATGACGGCAAGCACTCTTTTGCCTGCGCTGCTGTTGATTTTGCCTGTCCCAATCAGTTCGCACAGCGCAGAAAGATGCCCGGCGGAAATGCGGATGGCGGCGTCCTCCTCCTGTCCCCGCAGACGAAACACCTCGCTGATGAGGAGGTTTGCAAGCAGCTTGGGGAAGGCAGTCTGTTTCGCTGCTTCCTCAAAATAGTCCGAGACCGCTTGCTCGTTGGTTAAGAGGGATGCGTCATACCCGGAAAGCCCATATTGCTGCATATAGACCGCTTTGCGTTCCTCGGGCAAGAGTGGGATCTCACGCCGCAGGCGCTCGATCTCTTCCTTGGGAAGTTCCACGGCGCAAAGGTCCGGGTCGGGGAAGTACCGGTAATCGTTCGCGTTTTCCTTCCTGCGCATGGAGGAAGTCTTCCCTGTCGCCTGATCAAACCGCCGGGTTTCCTGTATGATTGCTTCGCCCGCCTCAATGGCGGCGATCTGGCGTGCGCTTTCAAATTCTATGGCGCGGCGGATAGACTGGAAGGAGTTGAGGTTCTTGGTTTCCGTGCGCGTACCGTAAACTTCCGAGCCTGCCGGGCGTACGGAAAGGTTGACGTCGCAGCGCATGCTGCCCTCGTTCATTTTGCAGTCTGAGATGCCGGTATAGAGTATGGTGGCGCGGAGCTTTTCCAGAAAGTCGATGGCTTCCTGCGCAGAGCGCATATCCGGCTCAGTGACGATTTCAATGAGCGGCACGCCGCATCGGTTGCAGTCGAACAGCGTGCCGAGGTTGGCGTCATGGGTGAGCTTGCCCGCGTCTTCCTCAATGTGGATGCGCGTTAAGTTCACCTTCTTCTCCCCGGAAGGAGTTTCGATGGTCAGATATCCGCCTTCACACAGCGGCAGATCGTACTGGGAAATCTGATACGCTTTGGGCAGGTCGGGGTAGACGTAATTTTTCCGGTCCAGCTTGGAGTAGGGAGCGATCTTGCAATGTGTAGCCAGCCCTGCCTTTACGGCGTATTCCACCACCTTCCCGTTTAAAACGGGCAGCGCCCCCGGCATGCCCATGCACACGGGGCAAATTTGCGTGTTGGGCTGCGCGCCAAACGTAGTGGGGCAGGAGCAGAAAATTTTAGTTTCCGTCTTTAATTCAATATGAATTTCGAGGCCGATGACAATTTCGTATTGCATATATTGATCTCCCAATTAAATAGTGAAATCAGATTGGCGAGGATATTTGTCGCCAAACAAGGAAAAAAGCGCAGCAATACCGGTAAGTATTGCGAGCATTTTTGACGCAGTATGACGGCAGATAGACCGCCAAGATGCTTCAAGATTTAGTTGGGGGATCAATCCCCTCCAAACGCGGGCGCAACCATGTGGTATGCGCCATATTCGCGTTCATACGCCGCGCCGAAGTTCAACAGCGTGTATTCGTCAAACGCGCGGCCGACAAGTTGCATGCCCACCGGCAGACCTTCCGTTTCCCCGCAGGGTAGGGAAAGTGCGGGCAGGCCCGCGATGTTGACGGGTACGGTGCAGATATCGCCTAAATACATTTCGAGCGGATCGGCTGTCTTTTCCCCGATGCGGTAGGCCGCGGTGGGCGCAACGGGAGAGAGTACCGCGTCAAATGATTTAAACACCTCGGCATACGCCTGGGAAAGCAGCGTTCGAATTTGCAGCGCCTTTTTATAGTAGGCGTCATAATACCCTGCGGAAAGCGCGAACGTGCCCAAGAGGATGCGGCGCTTGACCTCGGCGCCAAACCCTTCGCTGCGGGATTTTAAATAAAGTTCCTCCAGTGTCTCACAGCCTTCGGCGCGGTAGCCATAGCGCACGCCGTCAAACCGGCCAAGGTTACTGGAAGCCTCGGCGCTTGATATGATGTAGTACGCGGGCAGGGCGTTAGCAAGCATGGGCATGCTCACTTCCGCGACTTCCGCCCCCATTTGTTCAAACCGTTTGGCAGCTCCCAGTATGGCAGCTTTCACGCCGGGGGATATGCCTTCGCTTAAGAATTCCTTGGGCAGTGCGAGCCGTTTGCCTTGGACCTCCCCTGTAAGGGCTTTTGCAAATCCCGTCTCTTTGCCGGGAACGGAGGTGCTATCCTGTGCATCGTACCCGCAAATGGCGTCCAATACCAGCGCGCAATCCTCCACGGTCTTGGTGAGAGGACCGATCTGGTCCAGGGAGGACGCAAACGCGATCAAGCCATAGCGGGAAACCCGGCCGTAGGTCGGCTTCATGCCCACTATGCCACAGAATGCAGCAGGTTGGCGGATAGAGCCGCCGGTATCGGAACCTAACGCGAACGCCGCTTCGTCCGCCGCCACAGCCGCGGCGGAACCGCCGGAGCTGCCGCCAGGCACGCGGGATAAATCGCGCGGGTTCTTTGTGATCTTGACGGCGGAGTTTTCGGTGCTAGAGCCCATTGCGAACTCATCCATGTTGGCCTTGCCCAGGAATACGCAGCCCGCCTCTGAAAGTTTTTGCACCGCCGTAGCAGTATAGGGCGATCGGAAGTTACTTAGCATTTTTGACGCGCACGTGGTATGGCCCCAGGTGGTGCACATGTTGTCCTTAAGCGCAACCGGCACGCCTGCAAGAGGGGAAAGCGTTTCGCCGTTTTTGCGCTTTTGGTCAACTGCCTCCGCTGCTTTGATCGCATGGTCGGAAGCGACGGAAAGGTACGCCCCCACGCTCTCGTCCGTTTGGGCAATGCGGGTTAAGTAAGCCTCGGCAGCTTCCTTTGCGGAGATATCGCCTGTTTGAAGTTGTTTTGAGAGCGCCGCGGCGCTCAAACGCGTTAAGTCCTTCATGTGTCCCCCTTACTCGATGGCGTTGGGCACGCGGATATAGTCCCCGTGCATGGAAGGCACGTTTTCTAAAAGCGCCTCCCGCTCGCACGGCTTTGCTTCGTCTGTACGGAATACGTTGTGGAGCGGAACCACATGCGCCGTTACAGGTACACCGGTTGTATCGACATTGTCGAGCTGCCCCGCAAAGCGGATGATGGCGGAAAGCTCCTGCTGCATGTTGGCCTGTCCGTCTTCTGAAAGCTGTAACGAGGCAAGCTGCGCCACCCGCCCAATATCGAACGCTTCCGCTTTCTTTTTTAATTGGTTTTCGCCTTTGGACGCCGTTTCGGGCTTAGCGTCCCCGGTGAGGATGTGCAGTTCCTTCAATTGCGCGGCATCCACAGGGTCGGGCGCATTGGTCAGCAGGCACTTAGCGTCCTTTGTCTTGGGGAAGGCCGTAACGTCCCTTAAAGAATCAGCGCCCGACAGAAGCATGACCAGTCGGTCCAAACCGAACGCAAACCCGCCGTGCGGCGGCGTGCCGTAGCGGAACGCCCGGATAAAGAAGCCGAACCTGCGCTCCGCCTCTTCATCGGAAAGGCCCAGCGCCTGGAACATCAGCTTCTGCACCTCGCTGTTGTGGATACGGATGCTCCCGCTGCCCAGCTCAATCCCGTTTAACACCACGTCGTAAGCCTGCGCGCGGACGCGGCCGGGATCGGAAAACAGGTAAGGGAGATCCTCTTCATACGGCATGGTAAAGGGATGGTGGGTCGCCATCCAGCGGTTCTCTTCTTCAGAGTACTCAAACTCCGGGAAATCCGATACGATCAGGAATGCGTACTGGTCTTTCGGCCTGAGGTTTAGCATATCTCCTAGCTCCAGCCTGAGGCCCCCCAATGTCCTCCGCACGGTGGTAAGCTTATCCGCGCAGAACAGGATGAAGTCGCCGGGCTTGCCGTCTACGCGGTCGAGAAGCTCCTGCCAGACTTCCTCCGAGAAATACTTGGGCAGTATAGAGTTGATGCTGCCATCTTCACGGATTAAAATCCACGCCATGCCTTTTGCACCGTAGCTTTGGGCGCGGACGGTCAGTTCCTCGATTGTGGTTTTAGAGAAGCTCGCGCCGCCTTTGACATTGAGTACCCGGACAAACCCTTTCTTGTCCGCAACGTTTTTGAATACGGCAAAAGAGCTTTTGGAGGTGATATCCGTCACGTCTATGATGGGAAGCGCAAAGCGGATATCCGGCTTGTCGCTGCCGTAGGTATCCATGGCGTCGTGCCAGGTCATGCGCGGGAA
>JAEZIE010000139.1 GCA_023416175.1 Bacillota bacterium | reverse complement strand
TGGTTTTGCACTTACAAAGAACAGTGCCGGTTTTACAGGCCCTCATCTTCCGCAGGAGGCGAGCGCACACCGCGCGGTCTATGAAAGCCGCAATGACATTTCATTCATTGTTCAGGCGACAGAGCACGGTTTGCTAGAGTTTTCCTCTACACAACAGACACTTCTACCCATGCTGGACGATTTTGCACAACTCGTCGGCGTGAGCGCCCGCGTTGCAAAAAGCAACGGGCCGGAGGATATCGCCCGCGCGCTCAAAGGGCGTTCCGCCGTATTCGTTCCCAACGAGGGAGCGCTATGCTGCGCCAACACGGAAAACGACGCCGAAGCCGTGCGCATGGTCCTGGAAAAGAATGTGCTTGCGTGGCTTTGTGCTTGGCTTACAGGCGGAGGAAAGCCCATCCACCCATTGGAGTGCCGTCTGATGCGCTTCGTTTATACGAAAAGCTATTCTAAAAAAGCGAATGCCTAACCAAATATAACGCTGACATTGCGGTCATGCCTTGCGTGCTTGACCGCTTTTTGTTTTATGATGCATCCGGATATGATAGAATAATCAGAAACAATTCAAGTATCCAATATAGAACGCAGCACTTACGATACCATTGAACCATATATGGGAGGGAATATATGAAAACCTTGCTCAGGAATGGAACCATCGTGGACGGAAGCGGAAATGCTGGGTACTTTGGTTCCGTTGTGCTGGAGGACGGAAAGATACTTTCCGTGCGGGGCGGACAAGAACCGGAAGGCTTTGAGGGAACGACAATTGACTGTACCGGCCTTACCATTGCGCCGGGGTTAATAGACGCGCACTCTCACAACGACTGGTATGCGGCAAGAGCCAATCCCCTCCCCTACTTTACGCCATTTGTGGAGCAGGGTATCACCACGCAGGTCGCCGGAAACTGCGGCTTTTCCCCCTTTGGTTACAAGCAGAGAACGCCCTATCAACATCTTTTGGGCAGCGGCTTGTTTGAGGTGGGAGACGCAGTGGACGAAGCATTCCATACGTTTTCCGGCTGGCGGGAGGAGGCGCAAAAGCGCGCGCCTTTGAACCTCGTGCCCCTGCAGGGGCACGGCTCCATCCGTATCGGCCTTAGCGGCTATGAAAACCGCCCGCTCACGGCGGACGAAATGAGGCTGCGCGACGAAAAGCTCGAAGAATCCCTTCGTGAAGGTGCATTCGGCCTTTCCTACGGGCTGATGTACGAGCCGGACCGTTACGCAACGCAGGAAGAACTATATTCTGCTGCCCGAATAGCAGCAGAACACAATAGGATTCTCACCGTCCACGCGCGCGCCTGCTCCGCCGCTTCCACCTCCTACAGCCCACCGTTTGGCGGCAGGGCGCACAATCTGCGCGCGCTCGATGAAATGTTACTGCTGGCCCGGGAAACCGGCGTAAAGCTACAATATTCCCACCTGATATTCGTAGGCGAGGCCTCCTGGAAGACGGTGGAGGAAAGCCTCGCGCTCATTGACCGTGCCCGTTCCGACGGCGTGGATGTACAATACGATCTGTATTCAATGACGTTTGGCGTTTCCGTAATCACGGTGATACTACCCAGCTGGTATCTTTCCCTGCCGGAAAGCAAAAAGCGAAGTCCTGCCATCCGCGCACGGCTCGCACTCGAAATAGGCGTCACCAAGCGGGTGCTGGGCTTTGGTTTTTCTGACATACAGACCGCCTGGCTGGGCGAAGGCTACGAAGACCTCTGCGGCAAGCGCGTTCCTGAGATCGCAAAGCTCTGGAATGTTTCCGAACTTGACGCATATCTGAGGCTGGTGGACCTGAGCCAGGGCAAGGGTCGGGTCAACATGTACCGGTATTACAGCGAACCGATCATATTCGAACTGATGCGTCATGGGCCCTCGCTATTCATGACGGACGCCTGGATCGAGGAAAAAGGCGTACAGAACGCCGCGGCCTATTCTTCCTTCCCCAGGTTCCTCCAATGGGCGCGGGAGAAAAAGAGCGGCCTCACGCTGGAGCAGACCATACGCAAAATGTCGGGCGCTGTGGCTGACCGCTTCCTGGTGAAAGGACGCGGGTATCTCCGCGAAGGGTACCAAGCTGACGTAACAGTGTTTAACTATAACCGCATCGCTGCGCAAGGGGATCTCCCCGTAAAGCCGGAGGGCATCGTGCATGTATTCGTCAACGGTAGGCAGGTGATGGAAAACGGCACCATAAACTTCGATCGCCTTGCCGGTGCCGGAACCGTGCTTATCTTTCCTTATTAAAATGCCATATATACTGTCACCTGTCCCTTGCATGAATCATAGTATATACAAAATCCATATGGAAGGATCTCGTATATATGCAAGGAACAAGATTGATTTTTAGAACCGCGCCGGGCGCTGTGGCAATTCCCGCGGGAACCACCATGGATTTGACAGCCCGCTTTCCCCGGGGCGTATGCGTCTCCGCTTATCCCTCCATCCGCATGTCATGCGCCAGCCGCCCCGCCTCCGACGTCCCCGTGACATTGCGGATTGTGGTCATGGACGGAGAGGAAGAGGTGACCTACCTTGATCAATTCACATTGCTGCCGGGCGGGCCTCACTCCCAGGCCTATGACGTTCCCGGCGTGGGGCTCAAGGTATCTGCAGAAGCCGCTGGCGGCACAGGCGATGCATATGCATACGTAGACTTCTTACTTTATGGGTATGCGCCTTATCTCTCAACACGTAATACCATCTGCAGCGTTTAGCCATATGGTCATATCTAAAAAGCCGCCAGGAGCAGGCGGCTTTTTAATGCCGCTCACAAAGTCCTGCGGACTTTATCAGCGGTTTTTCTT
>JAEZIE010000120.1 GCA_023416175.1 Bacillota bacterium | reverse complement strand
ATCAGCGGGCGCACGGTGATGCGTGAGTTGAGCGCGCTAGAATATGAACTGCGCACGTTTTCGGCGCGGATCGAACGAAAATCCAGCCAGGGCATACGCCTAAATTGCCCGGAGCAAAGCATGGCGCAGCTAAACCGCGCCGTCAATACAAAAACAAAACTGCTGCTTTGCTCTAAAGAGGAGCGGCGGCAGTTTATCCTTTCCACCCTTCTTCATGCCGCAGAACCCGTCAAAATGCTGGTGTTTACCAGCACGTTAGGCGTAACGGACGCCACCGTGAGCGCGGATTTGGACAAATGCGAGCCCTGGCTGAAAAATAACCGCATCGGGCTTGTAAAAAAACCGGGCGTGGGCGTGTACCTCATCGCGGATGAATGGCACTTTAGGCGCGGCATACTCAACCTCTTCCACGACGCTTATCCATGGCAGGAGATCATCGCCATGCTAAGTAGCCGCGCTGCGTTATTAGACATGGCGGCGCAGGATATCATGGGGTTCTTAGACGCCGAACTTTTGTGGCTGACGGTGGAGCAGGCGGGCAGTGAAAAGCGCTTGAGGGATGTTCTGCAGGCGGATAAAGATTACAGCGAATTTCTCATTACCGTATTCTGCATGTTAAAGCGCCTAGAGGAGGGTCATCCAATCCCGGGGGCAGGGGAACGCATCGCAGAATGGGGAAAAACGGCGGAATACCCCGTGATCCTCTCCTTGCTCGATCGGCTGGAGAGGGCGACAGGCATCACGTTGCCCAAGGACGAGGCGGATTATCTGATGCTGCAGCTGCAGCAAAGCCATGGCCGCATCACCTATCCGGAACGTACGGATGAGCAGACGCAAACGCTCATCAAAGAGGTCATCCGCATTGCGGAAAGTGAAACCGGGTATTTGCTCGAAGGCAACACCACGTTCTACCGCGGCCTGTGCGATCACCTCACTCCCGCCATCAACCGTCTTCGGCTAAATTTGCAGATTAGAAACCCGTTGTTAAGCTCGGTCAAAGACCATTATCCGCACCTTTACGCGCTGGCTGAAACCTGTACGGAGCCTTTGGCCCGGGCGCTTCAGGTAACCGTGCCGGAGGAGGAGATCGCTTACATCGCCATGCACCTTGGCGTGGCGCTGGAGGATAAAAACCTCAAACGCAACCGCGTGTTCCGCACGGTGGTCTGCTGCCCGGCCGGCATGGTCTCTGCGCAGTTTTTGGCCACATTGATCGGCAGGGAATTCCCTGAGCTGCACGTCACGGATATTTTGGCCACCACCAACATCAGCGAGGGTCTTTTGCTGGAACGCGGCGCGGACCTTGTGGTGTCCACCGTGCCCATTACAGGGTTAAGAACGGCATTTTTTACCGTTTCTCCATTTTTGCTCGAAGATGACAAAGACCGGTTAAGGATGTACCTCAAAACCGTCACCCGCAGGAGAGCGCCCTTTGGGCAGAAAGACGCCAACATGAAGGAACGCCTTTCCGGCGTCAAGCACCTGATCGACGGCATCTTGCAAATACTCGATCATTTCTTCCTGATGGATGGCCTTACGTTTTCCCGCGTGCAGGAGCTGATCAGCTTTGCGGCGCAGGAAATCGGCGGCACAGGGGAGGATAGGGCACGTATTGAACAGGCGCTGACGGAGCGGGAAAAGTACGGCAGCACCATCGACTATACTTCGGGCTGCATGCTGCTCCACGCGCGTACTGCAGGCGTTTCGGAGCTGCGTTTCGGTATCTTAAGAAACACGGCGGAAGCATTCATGAGCTGTGAAGGCAAGCCGCTCCATGTGAACGTCATACTTGTGATGCTTGCGCCAATGCAGTGCCCCAGCGAAGGCATCGCCGTCATGGGGGCGATCAGCCAGGGCATTCTTAACGAAGAGTGGCTGGTGCAGGCGTTTCGGGGCGGCACTTGGCAGGATTGTTATACGGCGCTCGAACGGCTTCTGGCCGGTTTTCAAAGCGAATATTTTATGATGACAGGAAAGGAACAAAAATAGTGGGACTCTTTTCAAACAAACAAACGACGCGGCAGGAAGACGGCGTCTTGACCGTACGCGATATTTTCACGGGCCTGCCCTCCACAGACAAATGGCAGGCCATCTGCCTTGCGGGTGAGAAGCTGCTGCAAAAGGGCTGCATCGAGGAGCCGTATATCGAGGCCATGGGCGAGCGCGAAAAGGTCGTCACCACGTATTTGGGGGAGGGCGTCGCCATTCCGCACGGCGTGGGCGCGGCCAAAGGGTATATCAAAAAGACCGGGCTTGTGGTGCTCCAATACCCGGAAGGAATAGAGTTTGAAGGCGGCAAAGCGCATCTTATGATTGGTATTGCCGCGCTCGAAGACGAGCATCTGCCCATTTTGGCGGGGGTTGCGAACATCATGATGCAGGAAGAACTCATACAAAAACTTTTGCTTTCCACCGATCCCAAATTCATATACGATTGTTTTATGGAAAATATCGAAGAGTAGCGTTCATAGCGCCTCTTTGTGGGTAGGAGAAAGCATACATGATCGTAACCGTTACGCTCAACCCAGCAGTGGATAAAACAGGCATTGTGGAGGCGTTTTCACCCGGAGCGGTGAACCGCATGAAGTCCGTACGCATGGATCCGGGCGGCAAGGGTATCAACGTATCCAAGACCTTAAGCATGCTCGGGGAGCAAAGCCGGGCCGTCGGCATACTCGGCGGCAATACCGGCGTATGGATCGAAGAGACGCTAAAGTCAGCCGGTATCGCTACGGATTTCGTGATGGTGGAGCATTCCACCCGCACCAATCTCAAGCTATTCGACTGTGCGGGCGGTGCCACGACGGATATCAACGAACCGGGTGCTACGGTCACGGAAGAAACGCTCAATTGTGTGAAAGAACGGCTTCTTGCGGGTCTAAAGAAAGACGATATCATAGTATTCTCGGGCAGCCTGCCTCCGGGCGCTCCTGAAGAACTCTATGGTGATTGGGCGAGGATATGTGAGGAACTTGGCGCAAAGGCGTTTGTGGATGCGGATGGCGCAAGCTTCCGCCATGCCACAGCCGCCGCCCCCTACGCCGTAAAGCCCAACCAGCATGAACTTTCACGCTTATTTGGGCGGGAGCTAAAAAGTATAGAGGATCTTACGATCTGCGGCATGTGGCTCATTGACCGGGGCGTTCGCCTTGCCGCCATCTCTTTAGGAGGGGATGGGGCGTTATTTTTATCGGAGAACGCCTGCTACCGTGGCTACGGGCTACAGGTGGAGGCTAAGAGCACCGTGGGCGCGGGCGATTCCATGATGGCGGCGCTCGCCTTCGGGGAAGCGCGCGGAATGGAACTAACAGAAACGGCCCGCCTTGCCATTGCGGTCAGCGCAGCAAGCGTCATGCAAAGCGGCAGCCAAAGCGCCGACCCGAATGCGGTGCAGGCGCTTCTTGGCCGGGTCCGGCTGGAAGAAATTTGATTGTATCTGGAAAAGATCGGCGTCTGGCCGTTCTTTTTTAGAAATGATGGGAGGAGCAGGTATGGCTCTTAGAGGTAACCCGGTCTCCGGCGGATATGCGCTGGGCCGCGCCTTCGTACATGTT
>JAEZIE010000115.1 GCA_023416175.1 Bacillota bacterium | reverse complement strand
CACCAATGATCTCAAGCATGCGAAGCTGATGGTGAGTATCTATGAGGCGGACGAGCAGGTACGAAAGGCGAGCGTGGACGCGCTCAACCATGCCGCCGGTTTCATCACCAGGGAGCTTGGGCACAGGATGCAAATCAGGCGCCTGCCCACGCTGAAATTTATACTGGATACGTCTATTGAGTACAGCGTGCATATTGCAAAAATACTCGACACGCTGCATGTTGAAAAGCGGGAGACCAACGATGAATGAGGCGGTCATAACCTTTGCCGAATGGCTCCGCCGGGAGGACGGGTTTACGCTCATTTCTCACGTATCCCCGGACGGGGATACGATTGGCTCCTCCTTGGCGCTTTTCGGCATACTTGCCGCCATGGGTAAACGCGTGCAGGCCGTCTGCGAGCAGCCGGTACCCCGCGTTTATTCTTTTTTAACCTTTTCGGATGAAATGCTTTCGCTGGATCAGGCGGACAAAAGTTTTCGAAATGCCATATCCATTGATTGTGCGGATACGGCGCGTATGGGCTCTGCAAACAGCCTGTTTGAGCAGGCGGAACACAAGGGCAATATCGACCATCACCGCACCAACCCGCTGTTCGGGGAGTTTGTGCTCCACAATGGGGATGCTGCGGCAACGGGAGAGATTGTCTATGCGCTTTGGCGGGAGCTGAGCGTTGCAGTGGATGGCGACGCAGCCCGGCAAATCGCCGAATGCCTGTTTACCGCCATCAGCACGGATACCGGTAATTTTGCCTATACCAACACTACACCCTCGACATTTCTTGCGGCGGCTGGGTTGCTTGAAACCGGCATTGACATTGCCGAAATCAACCGCATGGTATATCGTACCGTACCGCTCGCAAAAAAACGGCTCCTTGGGTATGTTTTGACCAATATGGAGCTGTATGAAGACGGCAAGATCGGCTATGGCTTTGTTTCTTTAGAAACGCTCGCCACTTTAGGAGCGACCCCTGAGGAAGTCGACGGCGTGATAGACGACATTCGGGACATCGATACCGTGGAAGTCGCCATGCTTGTACGGGTAGCGAGGGATGGCACCTGTAAAGTCAGCTTGCGCTCCAAGCAGTATGCTGATGTGAGCGCTATTGCAAACCGCCTGGGTGGCGGCGGGCATCTGCACGCTGCGGGCTGCACCTGGGAAGGGAACCCCGAACCTTTGAAGGCGGAACTATTACGTTTGGCGAAGGATGCGCTAAAGTGACCGAAGGAATCGTCAATGTATTAAAGCCGCCAGGGATGACGTCGAGTAACGTTGTGAGCGACATCCGCAAGCTATTCGGGCTTAAACGTGTGGGGCATACGGGAACGCTGGACCCGGGTGCCGCAGGCGTGCTGCCCATTTGCCTGGGCAGGGCCACACGTTTATTTGATTATCTGGTGGATAAGGAAAAGGAATATATCGCGGAAATCTCCTTTGGCAGTTGCACGGATACGCAGGATAGCTATGGTCGTGTAGTCACCACAAGCGATCGGACAATCGATGAAACTGCGCTTCGTTCCGTCTTGCCTTCTTTTTTGGGAGAGCAAACGCAAATTGCGCCCAAGTATTCCGCGTTAAAATCCGGCGGCAAGGCGATGTACGAGCTTGCGCGCAGCGGGCAGGAAGTTCCCGAACGCATACGTCCTGTTACAATCCATGCGCTGGAGTTTATGACTAAGACAAAAGAGAACCGCTTTCTTCTTCGCATTGGCTGTTCGCGCGGGACGTATATCAGGACCCTGTGCGAGGATATCGGCAAACGCCTTGGAGCTTGTGCGCACATGTCATTTTTACTGCGCACTGCGTCCGGGACCTTTCGGGTTGAGGAGGCGCACAGTATAGAGGAACTCGCCGCAAGGAAAGAGCGAGGGACGCTTTTAGACAGTGTCATACCGATAGCGCAAGCCCTTTCCTTCCTGCCCAAGGTAACAGTCAGCGGCGAAAAATCGCTGTTTCGCCTGCAAAACGGCTGTGCCGAGCCGATCAGCGAATGCGCCCGTTATATTGAGGACGAAAGCTGCCTGGTGTATGGCAACGGCGAACTCATTGGCGTCGGCGTATTTACCCCCGAGGGCCTGAAGCTGAAGCTCCATCTTGGCGCTTAAATCATATTAATTCGCAACGCCTGTTCAATAGGGCGGCGTTTGCGGTTTTAAAGAGGTTTCGTTATGCAGAATAGGCAAAAAGCACCCGCCGTTATTGCGTTGGGCATGTTTGACGGCGTACATCTGGGGCACAGAGCGCTCTTGACGCGCGCGGTGAAAGTGGCAAAGGAGATGGATGCGCTCAGCGTGGCGTATACGTTTTCCAATCATCCCAGAAGCGTATTTGCGCAGACTCCAAAGCTCCTTTCCACCGAACAGGAACGGCGCAGCTGCATCAAGAAGCTGGGGCTTGACCGTGTTCAGATGGAGGTTTTTGATAAAGAAACCGCCATGCTTTCCCCGGAAGCATTTGTGGAGCGGCTGCAGGAACAGTATGACGTGCGCGCGTTTGTGGTTGGGTTCAACTACACGTTTGGCCAAGGTGCAAAGGGTACGCCTGAGACGCTTAGTGAGATTGGGGAAACGCATTCCTTTGCGGTACACGTCATTTCGCCCGTATTGTTCAACGGGGACACGGTATCGAGCACCCGCATCCGCCAACTCATCACCACGGGTGAGCTTGAGGACGCAAACAATATGCTGACCGAACCCTATGCTTTGACTGGCACCGTCGTAAAAAACCGTCGCATCGGTACAACTTTAGGCTTTCCCACGGCCAATATTCAGCCTCCGGCGGAAAAGGCACTGCCCGCAACGGGTATATATGTAACCTCCGTGCTGCATGAAGGCCGCAGTTATGAGGCCGTGACCAACGTCGGCACTAACCCCACCGTGAACGGAAGCGCCCTCACCATAGAAACATATTTGCTTGACTATGAGGGTGATCTTTACGGGAAAGTACTTTCCGTAAGCTTTCTTCAACGGCTGCGCGACGAGATCCGGTTTGATTCCAAAGAGGAGCTTGTTTTACAAATCAAGCAGGACGTCATCGATGCAAGAAACTGGTTTCAAAGTATCAGAGATACGAAAATTGGCTAAATCCGGCATATTTCTATAAGCAAAAGCATGTTTACAGGAGCGTGGCTCTATGCTACACTATACCCTGTGAAATATGAACCACGGCACGGTTTCGCGACTCTCCGACGCGCTACTTTGCCGGTGGGGATACAAAAATTAGGAGGACATCATGGAAAAGGATCGTAAACTTGAAATCATCGAGCAGTATAAACTGCACGATGGAGACACTGGCTCACCCGAAGTGCAGATCGCACTCTTGACGGAGCGCATCAACCACCTCAACGAGCATCTGAAGCTGCACAACAAGGATCATCACTCCCGCCGCGGCCTTCTCAAAATGGTCGGTCAGCGTAGGGGTCTGTTGAACTACCTCAAGGATAAGGACATCGAGCGTTACAGAACGATCATCGCAAGCCTGGGCCTGAGAAAATAAGTGCAATAGCGGGGAAAGCGGGGAGCTTCCCCGCTTTATTTATGCCGCTGATAAAGTCCCGCGTTCTAATTCTCTTCCGTTGGCGGGATGGCGAAGCATCCCGCCTGCAAACCGGCGCGGGGGTTTCGAGCCTTTTCTATAGCTGGCGGCTCAGAGAAATACTATATTTTACAATATAGCGCAAATTGCATGAAAATCAGCTTTTTGGGGCGAAAAGCGGGGAGGAGGCTGTGCTTCCTTTGCCGTATTCCCGGTACTGCTATTTTTTTGTGGTACGTATTGCCTTACCGTGCTATACTAGTTTGGTAGAAAAAAAGAAAGAAGTAAAATGAAGGAGCTTTTGTTTCATGCACAGATCGTTTGAAATGCAGCTTGGCGGCAGGACG
>JAEZIE010000097.1 GCA_023416175.1 Bacillota bacterium | reverse complement strand
AGAGCGTCTGGTTCGTCTTCTGGAGCACCATTTCCACAAACTGCACCAGTGCCGCAATTGTAAGAATAAACGCGATGGTCTGCATGAAGCCTATGCCCAAGGGTTCCAGCACCCATTGCTGGATCATCCACGTGAACAGGGAGGCCATACCCATGACGAATGTGACGGCCATGCCCATGCCGGAAGCGGATTTTACGTTTTGTGAGACCCCTAAAAACGGGCAGATGCCCAAAAACCGCACCAATACGAAATTATTGACCAGCGCCGCAGTGATCGCTATGAGGGCAAGCCTTACAAGCCATGTCATTGCTGCTCACTCCCTTCTTTTTCTTGTTGGAAAGGGCGTTTAACGTCCCAAGTACCAAACCCAGCGTGATAAACCCGCCGGGGGCAAGCAGCATGATGACAACCGGCACATATCCGTCCCCAAGCACCGATATGCCGAATATGCTGCCCGCGCCGATGAGCTCCCGTATGGAAGCGAAGAATGTCAGCGCAGCCGTAAAGCCAAGACCCATGCCCAATCCGTCGAGCGCGCTCATAAGCGGGGTATTGGAGCTTGCGAATGCTTCTGCGCGCGCCAGTATGATGCAATTGACGACGATGAGCGGGATATAAAGCCCAAGCGCTTTGTCGAGCGCGGGGACAAACGCCTTTAACAAAAGCTGCACGATTGTCGTAAAGGATGCGATAATCACCACATACGCGGGGATGCGTACCCTGGACGGGATAAAATTGCGCAGCAGGGACACGAACACGTTGGAGCAGATCAGCACGAACGTTGCCGCAAGCCCCATGCCCACGCCGTTGATGGCCGCGGTGGAAACCGCAAGCGTGGGGCACATGCCTAAAAGCAGGCGGAATGTCGGGTTTTCCTTCCATATGCCGTTTATCACGACTTTCAAAGCGTTCATGGCTTTCCTCCGATCGTGAGCGCAAATTCCCGCGCCTCGTTTACGGCGTTTACAACCGACTGCGTTGTGATGGTCGCACCTGTTATTGCGTCCACTTCGTTCCCGCTGGCGCCGCCGCCCTTCTTTACGGTTACGGCCCCGTCCTTACCGGCAAACTGCGCGGCGAATTCAGGCTTCTGAGCGTTTTTGCCGAGACCCGGCGTTTCGCTGTTGTCGCCGACAACGACGCCGGTAATGACGCCATCCACGGTTACGCCCACCGTTACGGTAAATATGCCGCCATAGCCCGTCGTTTCCACTTCCATGACATAACCGTCCTGCTCACCCTTGGCCATGTACAGGGTTTTGATGGTTCTGGGCAGTTTTTCCTGCGTATCCTGTGTAAAGGTTCCTTCAAATACTTCTGCCCGCGCGGCTTCGGCGGCAAGGCGCGTCTGCTCCGCGATCGGTTCCTTGGTCACATAATAGGTCGCGCCCAGGGCAAGCCCAGCGATCAGCGCGATCAAAAACAACCGTCCTCCCAAATGAATGAGGTCACGCACGGTGTTTCACCTCCCCGTAGACCCGCGCGCGCAGGTATCGCTCAATAAGCGGCACGCACAGGTTCATGATGAGTATGGAATAGCTCACGCCCTCCGGGTATCCGCCATACAGGCGGATGACCACCGTTAAAAGACCGCAGCCCAATGCATAGATGAGCTGCCCCTTGGGGGTGACGGGGGAGGTGGAGTAATCCGTTGCCATGAAGCAAGCGCCTAGTATCAGCCCGCCCGAAACCGCATGCATGGCGGCGGTCCATAACGGCGCGTAGCCTGTCTGCCCTGCGCTGCCGCCCAAAATCGCCACGCCTAAGATTACCGTGCCGATGTAGATCAGCGGGATGCGCCAGGAGATTACATTGCGGATTAAGAGGTATAAGAAACCGAGCAGCAGCGCAACCGAGCTGACTTCCCCGATACACCCGCCGATATTCCCCCTGGCGAGCGTAAAGAAATCCTGCAGCGGCGCCGACCCAGCGTCCAGCACGCGCCCCTCTGCAAGCAGGGAAAGCGGCGTGGCGGTGGAAACGGTGTCGACAGCTTGGGAAAGGAACGAGTTGACCGGGGCCGTCCATGCCGTCATCTGCACCGGAAAGCTCGCTAAAAGAAAGCCACGCGCGGCAAGCGCGGGGTTTATAAAATTATTGCCGATGCCGCCGAAAGGCACCTTCACCAGCCCGATTGCAAAGATACCGCCCAGCACACACATCCACCATGGGGAGGAAACCGGGAGGTTCATGCCCAGGAGAACGCCGGTAACGGCCGCCGAAAGATCACCGATTGTAGCGGGGCGTTTTAGCAGCCGGTGCAATGCCCATTCGGTCAGCACGGCCGCTGCCGAACAGAGAAACAGCACATACGCTGCCCGATAACCAAAGCGGTAGGCTCCCATAATACATGCGGGCGCAAGCGCAATGAGCACATCCCGCATCAGCGAGCGGGTATCCTGCGGGGCGCGGATGTGGGGGGAAGGGGAAACATTTAGTCTCATACCATATGACCTCCGAACATGCCGTACTCGATCTTACCTTACTCTGTTATTTCTTTGCGGGCGCGCCCCGGACTTTGAGCTTCGCCAGGCGCATGCTCTGCAAAAGCTGCCTGTGCGCGGGGCAGATA
>JAEZIE010000259.1 GCA_023416175.1 Bacillota bacterium | reverse complement strand
CGAAACAGGAATATTAATGCAATGGAAATCAGGATACGGATGAAAGAAATACCGTTGGGCATCTGTTTTATGTGAAACGCCACCTTTCGCTAGATTATGGCTCTGTTAGGCAAATTCCTGCTTATATACCCTATGACTTTTCTCTATAATGCAAGGCTAAAGGCGATTGCGTTGAGCACAAGCGTAATCACAATGAGCGTTTTGGAAACCACTGCCACCGCATAGGAGGTGTCTAGAAGCGCAGCCCAATCATTTATCTTTACCAGGTGGCTGGTATAGAAGATTTGCAGGCATAAAGATACCGCACAGGTGCCGACGCTTGCAACGGAAAGGATTGCGAGGCTTTTCGGCTGGCCCTATTGCGCCGTGCAAGATTAATAATGGGAAGTATCCATGCAACCAGTCCAAGCACAAGGCTTCCAAGATTCAGCCAACCAACTCCAAGCATCCTTTATCACTGTGGCCCTTTAACAAACATAGAAAGGTTATACCATGAATAGGATTGGGTTACAAGCCGGGGGCCAGGCCAACTGGCAATTCTGGCCTGTTTGTTTGCCAAAAAAGAATAGTATGCTATAATAAATGCGCTTAAAACCTACAATATTGCCTGCGGAGGAAAGCAAAAATCGCCCTGCGGCATACTATTATAGAAGGAGCCGTTTCATAACGGCCATACAGCAACGTGCGGTTATATACAGCAATCGCCGTGCGATTGGAGTGATAACAACTATGATTTATCTTGATAACAGTGCCACGACGCGTCCACTGGAGGAGACGGTTGCCGCCGCCCGGCATTGCTTTGAAGAGGAGTATTTTAACCCTTCCAGCGCCTATGGCCCCGCCGTGCGGGTAGAGCGCAGCGTGAACGATGCACGGGCCAGGCTTGCACAGGCGTTGGGCGTTACCCCCGCCGAGATACTCTATACCTCAGGCGCTACCGAGTCCAACAATATGGCAATCATCGCCACCCAATTGGCCCGCCATACGCGCGGTACGCTTATTACAACAAAGATCGAGCATCCGTCCGTATTTGAAGTATTCCGTTTTATGGAAAGACAAGGCTATACCGTACAGTATCTGGATGTTGACGAAGACGGAGCCGTCCGCATGGACGCGCTGTCAGCAGCGCTCAACCAATCCACCGCCCTCGTTTCCATCATGCATGTCAACAACGAAACGGGCGCGGTCAACGATATTGCGCAGGCGTACGCGCTCATCAAGAATCGCGCGCCGCAGGCGCTGTTTCATGTGGACGGCGTACAGGCGTTCTGCAAACTGCCTTTTACCAAGGTACCGTGCGACCTATATTCCATAAGTGCTCACAAATTCCATGGCCCCAAAGGTGTGGGCGCGCTGTATGTGCGGCAAAACACACCGTTTTTTGGCGGCTTTATCGGCGGCGGGCAGGAGCGCGGCCTAAGAAGCGGCACCACCAATACGCCGGGCATTATGGGTATGGACGCGGCGCTTACTGCCTACCGCAGCAACCAGGCGGAATGGGTATCAAATATGCGAGCCAATAAAGTGCGGCTTGCGGAATACATCCGACATATGCCGGATACCGCCATCAACGGCCCACGGCCGGAGAACGGCGCGCCCCATATTCTAAACGCGTCCTTCCTGGGCGTCAGGGGAGAGGTTCTATTGCACGCGCTCGAGGAGAGGGGTATACTCGTTTCTACAGGCTCCGCCTGCTCGGCACATAAAAAAGGAAAGAACCGCGTGCTATCGGCAATGGGCATACAAGGGCCCAGGCAGGAAGGCGCGTTGCGCTTTAGCCTCTGCCCGTTCAACACCGCGGAGGAAATGGATAACACCGCCCAGGCGCTTTTTGAGACGGTTACATTTTTGCGGCGCTACAGAAGAAGATAAAGAGGCGGGCCTTCCTTAAAGGAGGGCGCGCACGGAAAGGCAATCGACAATGCAAGGAACACAGGAACAGGTATTGCTGGTCCGGTACGCGGAAATTCACTTGAAGGGGCAGAACCGCCCCTTTTTCGAGCGCAAGTTGGTACAAGCCATCAACCGCGCGTTAGACGGCCTTCATGCGCGCGTCGAGCGCGCACAAAGCCGCGTGTTTGTATACGGCTTGACGGAAGGTACCATGCCCGAAGCCGTGCGGCGAATGAAGCATGTATTCGGCGTACATTCGGTCAGCCCGGCGGTCGCGGTCAACAAATCGTTCGAGGCGATCGTGGAGGCCGCAATCAGCATGATGGGGGAGGTGCTGCTGGAACAGCCCGACGCCACATTCAAGGTGCATGCCCGAAGGGCGGACAAGAACTTTCCCATGCGTTCGGATGAAATCAACCGAACGTTGGGCGGCCTGCTGCTGGATCGCTTTCCCACGCTTAAAGTGGACGTTCACCATCCGGATATCCTCGTTGGCGTGGAGGTCCGGGAGAAAAGCTATGTGTACGTGCGGGAAATCCGCTGCGCAGGCGGTATGCCAAGTGGG
This sequence comes from Bacillota bacterium, assembly GCA_023416175.1. Lineage (GTDB taxonomy): Bacteria > Bacillota > Clostridia > Christensenellales > CAG-138 > JAEYLA01. The sequence continues at coordinate 7,445 of JAEZIE010000259.1, read as the reverse complement.
TGCAACGGACGTGCGGCGCTTTTGATTTCCGGCGGCATCGATAGCCCTGTGGCCGGGCATATGATCGCAAAGCGCGGCGTTTCGCTTTCCGCCATCCATTTTTTCAGCTATCCGTATACCAGTGAGCGCGCCCGGGATAAAGTAATAGAGCTTGCGCGTATCCTTTCAAGTTATGCGGGGGAAGTACGGCTGCATCTTGTGCCGTTTACAGAGATCCAGCTCGCCATCTATGAAAAATGTCCCTCCAGCCAGACGACAGTGCTGATGCGCAGGCTGATGATGCGCATTGCGGAGATGATCGCCATTGAGGACGGCGCACAGGCGCTCATTACCGGCGAGGCAATTGGACAGGTGGCAAGCCAGACGCTTGAAAGCCTTGCCGTCACCAACGACGCCGTAAGCCTGCCCGTATTCCGCCCGCTCATCGGCTTTGATAAACAGGAGATCGTAGAGCGTGCTATTGCGATCGGCACGTTTGAAACCTCCATCCTTCCCTATGAAGACTGCTGCACGGTATTTGTGCCTGTGCATCCCGTTACGCGCCCCCAGGTGGATAAACTGCGCGAAAGCGAGGCCCTGGTGGATTTTACGGATATGGTCGCCAATGCGATGGCACAAAAAGAACTGCTGCTGATCGAAGAGGAGATTTCCAAACTGCCATAGCTCATAAAATATGGAAACAAATTGCGCTTGCAGAGCGAAAAAAAGCTCTGTTTTCGGGACGTACGGGCATGGGACTTTGCGAGGCTTTACAGTAAATTCATAGTCATCCGTTGTGACGGCATGGTACACTATACGCATAAAAGACAAGCGCGCATTCTGTCGTTTCTGTATAGTAGCGGAAAACAGCGCGTATCGACGCAAGGTTGGTGGTGAACGCATTGAAGCTGTTGCATGGTATGGAGCTCATGATGTGCTTCTGCCTTCTTTGCGCCTGTTCCGCCCCCACCCCTGCGGATGCGATCGAATTTATTCCCGCCGCGACGGCGCAGGTGCAACCTGTTAACAAGGAGCCTGCAATAGCAGCCGTCCAGGCGACGGAACCCATACAGTCGCCAGCGGAGAATTCTGAGCTGACGCCGGGATCGTCCTCTTCTCCCGCACAGACACACGGGCCGGAAGATGCCATTGTGCCAAAGCCTGCCCCTGAAGAAGCGCCGACCCCGCGGCCTGCTGCCACATCGCCTATATCCACACCTAAGCAGGATACGGCAGCGGCAACGGTAAAGGAGGAAATCCTTACGCTGCAGAGCGTGGCGGAGATCAGTTCTGTCATGCGCATACAGATTCCGCGTGCGCTGGTGGAGGAAGGCGTTTCCCCCACTGCGGAATATGTCGTGAATATCACATACAGCTCAAAAGAATTGCTATCCTGTGTGGTGGAAGTAATCGGCGCGGACGTCGGAACTGGGAACACGCTTGTTCCGGTGACACTCGATTTAAAGACGGGCCAGAGATGCAAACTTTCCGATTTCTTCTCCAAGGTAGATACCGGCTGGAAGGGTCTACTGCCCGACCTTGTGACCGACCAGGCGATAAAGAAAGATCTGACGTTGCTTTGTGAAGTCCCTCCCGTGGGGGAAGACCAACCGTTTTATATTGAGGGTGGCAACATCGTATTGTTGTACAGGCCCTATGAAATTGCGACCTATGAAGCGGGCGCGCCGGCATTTGTTTTGCCCAAAGAAGAACTCACGCCGTATTTGTCCGGCGCGTACGGGATAGGAGAATAGCGTTTGAAAAAATTATTAAAAGGGATTCTTACGCTCTTTATCATAGCGCTCGTCATCCTGTTGGTGCTTTCGTATCTGGAAAAAGAGCACGGGCTTAATTTTCCCGCATCGGGAATGCTCCAAGAGATTAAGAACGGTTGGGAGGACATCACAAAATCCGCGGACGATTTCTTAACCGAATCCGGCATCAAGGAGGATACCGCGGAGCTATTGGAAAAGGGCGCTGAAATTTTGAAATCCACGCCCGACCCCAATGCAACGCCTGAAGCAACACCGGAACCTGAGGATAGTGAAGATCCCGGGGAAGAGCCTTCTCTCTAATTGGTCAGGATGGATCCGGGGATGAAGCTTTGGCATACTGTTCCACCAAAAGCAGCTTTTGTGCACGCGAAAGCTGCTTTATTTGCGCCTCCCGCTGCTGGGCGGCGCTGCGCGAATAATAACATTCCGAATAGACCAACGTCACAGGTAGGCGCGAACGTGTATACTTTGCACCCTTACTCGCGTTATGTGCCTGCATACGCCTTATGGGATCGACGGCATAACCGGTGTATAGCGTACCGTCGTTGCAGCGCAGGATATAAGTGTAATATCGCTTTTCGCCATCCATATGCATGATTGTACCATACTGTACGAAACCCCGTGAACGGGGGTTAAGAAATTGCATGGTTGCTAGAAATGCGGTGTTGCGGTAAAATGGTTACACACTATGGGTCAATCTGTGACTTTGTCCGGCCGGGCCGGACGCATACGCTTCATGAAAAGGAGGGAACGGTATGGCTGTTGAGACCAGGAATGAACTGGGCAAAATCATACTTTCCGAGGATCTTGTTGCCAGCATCGCAGGGTATGCTGCAGGCGAAAACTATGGCATTGTCGGCATGAAAGCGAAAAGCGCTTCGGATTCCATCATTGAGCTGATTAAAAAGGACAATCTTAAGCGCGGCATCAAGGTGACGGCGACAGGCCCGGGCGAGGTGGATATCGACCTGTACGTCACGGTGGAATACGGCGTATCCCTGTCCGCTGTGGCGATGAATGCGCGGGATAACGTACGTTACCGCGTACAGGAAATGACGGGCCTGACCGTGCGCAACGTCAATATCTATGTGGAGGGGATCCGCGTTTAGCGGGCATGGCGCGTAAGATGCTATGCCGCGCGGGGGTATTCCTGCCGCATTGCTTTTTCGCGCGATTGGGAGGATAAGGATTTGGATGGCAAGTTAATCAAAGGCGAACAACTCAGGGAAATGCTTGTGACGGGCGCAGCGCTGCTCGAAAAGAACCGTGCACTGATCGATTCGCTCAACGTATTTCCTGTACCGGATGGCGATACCGGCACCAACATGACCATGACCATGCAGAGCGCCATCAAGGAGATACGCTCCGCGGATTGCTCCACGGTGACCTGCGTGGCGGATGCGCTCAGCTTAGGCGCGCTCAAGGGTGCGCGCGGGAATTCCGGTGTGATTCTTTCCCAGCTTTTCCGCGGCTTTTCCCGTTCGCTCAAAGGGGCAAAGGAAATGGACGCGGTACAGTTTGCAGAGGCCCTCGCCATGGGCTCCGAGGCCGCTTACAAAGCCGTTATGAAGCCCAAGGAAGGCACCATACTCACCGTTGCCCGTATGATTGCAGACGCCGCGCGTACGGCTGCAGCAAGCGGAGTGGACGCGTATTCGTTGCTGGATACCATCATCGAAGAGGGTGAGCGGGCGTTAAAGCTTACGCCGGAATTGCTTCCCGTATTAAAGGAAGCCGGCGTGATCGATTCAGGCGGCAAGGGGCTTGTCACCATCTACCGCGGCTTTAAAATGGCGTTGACCGGTGAGGAAGTTGTAGAAATTTCTCTGGAAAAGACGCCGGAGCAATTTGATGAGGACGTGCTTTCGCTTGAAAATGTGGAAGATATCCACTTTGGCTACTGCACGGAATACTTCATCACCCACCTTAAGGATCAAGTCACCGAGGAGGATGTGGACAGGTATCGCGAAAAGCTGTCGCATTTGGGTGATTCCATCGTTGTGGCATTTGACACCGGCTTCATCAAGACCCATGTGCACACCAACGATCCGGGCAAGGCGCTTCAGCTTGCGCTCCGCTTCGGCGAGGTGGATAAAATCAAAATCGAAAACATGCGCGAGCAGAACCGTGCAATCCACGAGCAGCGCAAGAACAACGAAAAGGAATTTGCGATGATTGCCGTGGCGTCCGGCGAAGGAATCGGAAACGTATTTTCCGACCTTGCGGTGGATGCGCTCATACAGGGCGGGCAAACGATGAACCCCAGCATCGAGGACATCAAAAAGTCCATATTCAAGGTGAACGCGAGGAACGTGTTCGTTCTGCCCAACAACAGCAACATCATACTCGCGGCCCAGCAGGCGGCCGAACTTTCCGAATGCAAGGTTATTGTTATTCCGAGCAAGTCCATTCCGCAGGGCGTTTGTGCAGCCATGGCGTTCCATCCCGACCTTTCCGTGGAAGAGAACAGCAAACGCATGCAGGAGGCCATCACAAAGGTGATCTCGGGTGCTGTCACGTATGCGGTTCGCGATACCGCTTTCAACGGTACAGAGATCCATAAGGACGATATGATCGGCATGATGGACGGCGCGATTGTGGCCGTGGATGAAAGCATTCAGGAGGTTTCCCTCAAACTGCTGCGTGAAATGCTCAATAAGAACGGCCAGCCCGATTGCATCGTCACAATCTTTTATGGCGAAAGCATGCAGGAAGCAACGGCGATTGAGCTTGTGAACACGCTGCAGCCCGATTATCCCGATGTGGAATTCATCGTGGAAAGCGGTGGCCAACCGATTTATTACTATTATTTTTCTGTGGAATAATTTTTGCTTTATATTCGGGCTGCCCGTTTTTTGCAGGATCTGCATGCGGGCAGCCGTCTTTTATTTTACGGAGGGAGCATGCTGACAACACCCGTTTCCGTGCTCAAGGGAATAGGGGCGTCAAGAGCTGACGCTTTACACAAGCTCTCGGTACATACCGTGGAGGAATTGTTGTATTTCCTGCCGCGGGAATACCGGGATTATTCGGTGCTTAAAACGGTAAGCGGGCTTGTGCATGGCGAGTTTGCGGCAATACGGCTGCAGGTGGTGCAAGAACCGCAGCTCGTTCGCCCTTCGCGCGCACTGCAGCTTGTCACCGCCCGTGCGCAGGATGAAACAGGCCATATGCAAGTGGTCTGGTTTAACCAACCCTACCGCAAAAACGCGCTGCATGCGGGGCAGTTTAAAGTGTTCTGCGGGCGGGTGGATACATCGCGCGGGGTCAAGCTTATGAACCCTTCCGTATCGGACGAGCCGCCCGGCATACTTCCGGTTTATCCGCTGGTACAGGGGCTATCCCAGCATCAGGTGCGCGATGCCGTAGGCCGCGCACTGGAGCTTTCATTTACGCATTTAAAAGAGACGCTTCCCGATAGCCTGCTTTCCCGATACGGCCTTTGCGGGATTAAGGAAGCGCTTTTAAACGTCCATTTCCCAAAGGATCAGGGTTCGCTGTCTGAAGCGCGGCGCAGGCTTTCCTTTGAGGACATGCTCTATTACCTCTTGGCCATCGGGCTAAAAAAGCAGGCGCGCGCGCAAAAGGAAGGGGTTGCCTACCAAACCCGGGGCATCCGCCAGGCGTTTATCAAAGGTCTCCCATACGCTCCTACAGGCGCGCAGCAGCGCGTGCTTACGGAAATAGAAGAGGGCATGCAAAGCCCGCGCGCGATGAACCGTCTGATCCAGGGCGACGTCGGCTCGGGGAAGACCATATTAGCACTTTACGCCATACGCGTTGCTGCAGAAAACGGATATCAGAGCGCCATGATGGCTCCTACAGAAATACTGGCACAGCAGCATTACCGGCAGCTTGTATCACAACACCGGGATACCGTTTGCCTGTTGTGTGGGGGAATGAAAAAGAAGGAGCGGGACGAAGCATACCGTAAAATTGAAAACGGTGAAATGAAAGTGGTAGTGGGCACGCACGCATTGCTCCAGTCCGGCCTTGTCTTTCATCGCCTTGGCCTTGTGGTAACGGATGAACAGCACCGCTTTGGCGTACGGCAGCGGGCTCAGCTTGTAAACAAAAGCGAAAAAACGCCGGATGTACTCATCATGAGCGCCACACCCATCCCAAGGACGCTTGCGATGCTTCTCTACGGCGATCTGGAGCTTTCCGTACTCGACGAGCTGCCGCCGGGCCGCAAGCCGGTCTTGACCCGCCTGGTTCCCGAGGAGAAGCGGGAGGATATGTACCGGTTCATTGAACGCCAGGTGATGGAAGGCGGACAGGCTTACGTTGTATGCCCGCTGGTGGAAACTTCCGAGCAAATGGAAGTCAGGAGCGCACAGGACGTTTATGAGGAGCTTTGCGGCATGTTGCCTGAAACCCGTATCGCGCTCTTGCACGGACGCATGGCCGCCATAAAAAAAGAAGAAGCGATCGCCTCATTTCGTGAGGGAAAGACGGATGTTCTGGTTTCCACCACCGTGGTGGAAGTCGGAGTGGATGTACCCAATGCGGCCATCATGGCGATTGAAAGCGCGGAACGCTTCGGATTGGCGCAGCTTCACCAGTTACGCGGGCGAGTGGGCCGCGGGCTAAAGCAGTCGTTTTGCTTTTTGCTTTGCGGCACGGGCGGGGAAGCCGCAAAAACGCGTCTGGAAACCATGGTAAAGACAAACGACGGCTTTGTCATCGCGCAGCGGGACCTTGAACTGCGCGGCCCGGGCGAATTTTTTGGTACCCGGCAGCATGGCGCGGACGAATTGAGCGCCGCCAAAATCGCCGCCAACATGGATGTGCTCTTTGAAGCCCAGCGGGCGGCAGATGCAGTCTTAACCGCCGGGAAAACCACGGATACTGCGGCCATATTGATGCGGGCACAGACGCTCTACGAGACGCGCATGCGCGAGATCGCAAACAATTAAGAATCATAGAAATTAAATACAAAATTCACAGCAAAAACACATGCAACCGTCGGATTTTTTGTGCATGTGTTTTTTCATTTTACGCATGATAATATCAGACATCGTGAAAAAGACCTTTGAATGGGCGTATGCAGGGGCATACGCGGAAACGACAACCCCGAGCGGCGATTACAAATAAGTTCCAGTCATAGAAACCATACGCCGGGGCATGTTAAATACACAACCTGATGAAAGGAGGAAAAGCAATGGCCAGAAACAGAATAGCGGTTCCCCAGGCAAAGGAAGCGCTCAACAAGTTTAAGACGGAAGTAGCTTCTTCCCTGAACGTCAACCTGAAGCAGGGCTATAACGGTGACCTGACCTCCCGTGAGGCGGGCTCCATCGGCGGTGAAATGGTAAAACGCATGATCACCTATGCCGAGCAGAACATGCCTAAGTAACAAAAGGTTGTATCAGAGGCTGTAACCTACAGCCACTGCAGCAATAATACAAGAGAAAGGAGAAACAACAATGGCAAACTCTAACAATCAATTGCAGATTCCCGAGGCCAAGGCTAAGCTGAATGCCTTCAAGACCGAAGTAGCGTCCTCGCTCAACGTTCAGTTGAAGCAGGGTTACAACGGCGACTTGACTTCCCGTGAAGCCGGCTCCATCGGTGGCGAAATGGTGAAACGCATGATTGCCTACGCCGAGCAGAATATGCCTGGCAGTATCGGCAGCACCAGCAGCCGCTAATTGCGTGCTCAAGCTGTAACGATAAAAGCCGCGGCTT
>JAEZIE010000208.1 GCA_023416175.1 Bacillota bacterium | reverse complement strand
GCGTTTTCAAACATTCCCGGTCGAGGTATTTATTAAAATCTATTCGGTTTTACCAACCAGTATCAGTATACCTATAAGAAACTCATTCAGAAGGTTAAATCATTTAGATCCAATTTGTGGCAACGTTATCATAATTTATCCTTGAGGGGTGAAGAACATTGTCAGAAGAACTCATTCGAATGGAACGCATCTCCAAGTCCTTCCCGGGGGTAAAGGCGCTCGATCGCGTTTACTTTCGTCTCAATGCGGGGGAGGTTCACGCGCTCGTAGGCGAAAACGGTGCGGGAAAATCGACCCTGATGAAAATACTCACCGGGGTCTACCGTATGGATGAAGGCGAACTTTATATCCGTGGAGAGCGTACGGACATCACAAATGTGCGTTCGGCACAGAAAAAAGGGATCATCATGATCCATCAGGAACTTAACCTTATGAATCATCTTACCGCAGCGCAAAACATTTTTATCGGGCGCGAAAGCAGACACAAAGTTAGGTTGTTTTTGAATGACCGGGAGGCCAACCGCAAGGCTGAGGAACTCTTTTCGCGGCTGAACGTAAACATTGCACCGGATGTGCGGGTAGAAGACCTCACGGTTGCAAAGCAGCAGATGGTCGAAATTGCCAAAGCACTTTCTTACAACTCCGAAGTGCTCATCATGGATGAACCAACCGCAGCGCTGACAGAAAACGAGATACAGGATCTCTTTGCTGTGATCCGCATGCTGCGCGGAGAAGGAAAAGGGATCATCCACATTTCCCACCGGCTGGAGGAGCTCCAGCAGATTTCAAATCGGGTGACGGTCATGCGAGACGGCACCTATATCGATACGTTGGATACCAAAGATACCACGACAGATCAGATCATCAGTATGATGGTGGGCCGCGAGATCTTTGTCAGCAAGCCGGAAAATCACGTAAAACCCGATGCTGCAATTGCATTGGAAGTGAAAAATCTGAACCGCGGAAGGATGGTACGCGATGTAAGCTTCCATGTACGCGAGGGAGAGATATTGGGTGTTGCAGGCCTTGTTGGTGCAGGAAGGACAGAGACGATGCGCGCCATATTTGGTGCGGACCGGCTCAATAGTGGAGAGGTCTATATCAAGGGCAGGAAGGTGGAGATTAAAACCCCTTCGGACGCTGTCAAGCACGGCATCGCTTACCTTTCGGAGGACCGCAAGCGGTATGGTCTCTTATTGGAACTGGATGTGGAAACCAATACGGCGTTGGCCACAATGAAGCAATTTACGAAGGCCGGATTTTTCCTTAATTTTAAAAAGGCCACGCAGAACGCGGAAAAAATGAGGAAAGCACTGAATATCAAAACACCCGGCGTCAAAAAACGGGTCAAGCATCTATCCGGCGGCAACCAGCAAAAGGTGGTGCTTGCAAAGTGGCTGACAAGAAACTGCGATATTTTGATTTTTGACGAGCCAACGCGGGGCATAGACGTTGGCGCGAAGAATGAAATCTATAAACTGCTCAATGATCTGGCCTCGGAGGGGAAAGCGATTGTTATGATCTCATCAGAACTGCCCGAAATTATTCGCGTAAGCAACCGGGTGCTGGTAATGTGCGAAGGACGGGTGACAGGCGAGGTTGTAAACGAGGAGATCAATCAAACCACAATCATGAAATATGCGACCAAACGTCATTGAGGGTAGGTTGGGAGGAATACAAGCATGAAGCAAGTACTACACAGCAAAACGGCAACACAAAAACTGATTATTGTTATTACGCTATTTGTTTTGTTCGGATTCTTTACGGTTATGCGACCTGCCTTTGCAAGCTACGACAATATTATGACGATTGCCCTATCCACCTGCGTGAACGGTTTTCTGGCGCTGGGCATCACGTTTGTCATCACATCGGGCGGCATTGATCTTGCGGTAGGTACGGTGATGACCTTCTCGGTTGTGCTTTCGGGCGTATCCTTTGCGCGGTGGGGATGGCCGCTGCCGCTTTCCATCCTGTTCGGTTTTTTTGTTGGCGGAAGTTGCGGGGCAATCAGCGGATTTTCCATTGCAAAAATGAAGTTGCCGCCGTTTATCGCGACGATGGCGATGCAGATGATTACAAAGGGTCTTTCCCTTGTGATTTCAGGCATCAAGCCGGTCTATTTTACCGGCAGCGATACCTATCAGAAGATCGCGCTTGGTAATTTTCTCGGCATTGAAGGGTTTTATAACGCGTTCTTCCTATTTGTCGTCGCCATCGCGGTCGCATATGTGCTGTACTCAAAAACACTGCTTGGCCGTTATACGCAGGCAATCGGTTCCAATGAGGAAGCGACCCGCGTCTCAGGCATCAAGACGGATAACTGGAAAATTCTCATTTATATCGTATGTGGGCTATTTTCCGCTGGCGCAGGCCTCATCATGTCTTCGCGCCTGAATTCGGCCCAACCGCAGTTGGGCGTAGGTTATGAACTCGAAGCCATCGCCGCTGCGGTAATTGGCGGGACGTCGATGTCAGGCGGCGAAGGCAGCATTATCGGCACTGTAATCGGCGCGTTTATCATCGCGGTACTGACGAACGGTTTGCGCGTCATGGCGGTATCCGCCGAATGGCAGAGCGTGGTAACGGGCTTTGTTTTAGGGCTTGCGGTTTACATTGATATGATGCGCAGACGTAAGAAGGATTGATCGTCACACCGGTTTTTGTTGTATACCGGCGCCTTTAAAAAGGCGCGGATGATAAAAAAGGAGGAACTTCGTATGAGGAAACTGATTTCTTTTTTGTTGGCAATGGCTCTTGTTCTTACCATGGCAGCCTGCGCGCCTGCCGCAGCCCCGGAAGCGGGAAAACAGCCAAATGCCCCGTCGGGGGAACCGTCTGCGACAGGTGAGGAATTGCCTTATATTCCGGTCATCGCCCTGGGCTTTGGGCACCAGTTCTGGCAGGCTGTGAAAATGGGCGCCGAACAGGCGGCCAAGGAGTATGGTGTCCAGATCACCTTCGAGGGCCCTGAAACCGAAACCATGGTTGACAAGCAGGTCGATATGCTCAAAACCGCACTTTCCAAGAATCCGGTTGCAGTATGCCTTGCTGCAATCGACAATGAAGCCGTTGCAGCGGACTTGAAGGCGGCCAAGGAAAAGGGTGTCAAGGTCGTTGGCTTTGACGCCGGCTGCGGGGAACTGGCGGACACGCATTGCTCTACCAGCAACTACGATGCAGGCGTGCTGGCGGCTGAAAATGCGGCGAGGCTTATGAACGAAACGGGCGTTGTTGCGGTTGTCGGCCACTCCCAGACCGTTGTGGATGCGGTTGCGCGCGTGGAAGGCTTTGTAAACACCATCAAGGAGAAATATCCCAACATGTCCATTGCAGACACCCAGTATGGGGAAGGCGATCATCTCAAGAGCGCGGATATCGCCAAAAGCATGATGACGGCGCATCCCGAAATCGGCCTGATTTATGCTTCCAATGAAGGCGCGTGCGTAGGTGCCTATAACGGCCTCAAAGAAATCAACAAAATCGGCCAGGTGAAGCTGATTGGCTTTGATTCTTCCGCGGCCATGAAGGATGCAATCCGCAAGGGCGAAATTTCCGGTGCTATCACGCAGGATCCCGTGGGAATGGGCTATAAATCGGTGGAAGCAGCCGTCAAGCTGATGCGCGGGGAAACGGTGGATGCAGTCATCGATACCGGATGCTATTGGTATGACGCCACCAACATGGACGCAGAGCACATTGCGCCGCTTCTTTACGATTAATCCAATAAATATGCCGGGGCTGCCGCATAATGCAGGAACGATGCGCTGCGGCCGCCCCGGGAATACAAATATGCGTCCGCCAAGGGCGAACGCGATGCGGAGGTAGGCAAAATGGAGTACGGGAAAAAAGTATGGTTCTTCCCTGACGGTGACCGCCCACCCCTTGGCGAGAGCGAATTAAAGGGACATGAATCCATCGTCATACTCAACCCCAATCAACGGGACGCGCATGTGAATCTTACCTTATATTTTACGGATCGGGAGCCAATCCGAGATATTGAAATACTGGTAGCCGCTGAACGCGTCAGGTGCATTCAAACCCATAACAACCATGACTTTGGAGATCACACGCTGCCGCTTTGCACGCAATACGCGTTAAAGGCGGAGAGTGATACCCCCGTTATCGTCCAGTATGGCAGGCTCGATGCGAGGCAAACAAATCTGGCCTATTATACGACGATGGGTTATAGCGAGGAATAGCGTCTACATTATAGATAAGGAGAAGTAAAAAATGAAGCACGGAACAATCATTATCCCCACCACCGAATACAACGAACGGATTATGAAGGCGGCGGCTCTCCTGCAAAGGGAAGGGCTGGATGCGATCATTGTGAACTCCACCGATGGCGACTATGCCAATGCGCGTTATTTTTCTGGCTTCTGGCCGTTGTTTGAGCGTTGCGGGGTCGCCATTGCGGCAAGCGGTGAAGCGGCTCTGATGGTTGGGCCCGAAAGCCGGTACTTTGCGCAGGACCGCTCGAAGATTCAGCGCATCTTCGTGTTGAAGGAATATCGGGAATCCGCGGACCCCGCCTACCCCGAATTGGTGCCCGACACCTTCCAGGATGTGATGAAAGCCATCGGCATAACCGGCAAAAAGCTCAGGATCGGCGTTGCAAGTTATCTGGATACGACCGTTGTCATCATGGAAGGCATCAAAGCAGCATTCCCGGACGCGGAAATTGTCCGAGCCGATTCCCTCATGGTAGAACTGCGTTCCGTCAAGTCCGCAGCGGAAATTGCCTGTCTGAAAGAAGGATACCGTATTGCAGAATTGGCTACCAGGCAGGTTATCAAGGAAATCAAACCCGGTATGACAGAATTGCAGATGGTAGGCGTTGCCCAGCGGGTGGTCTACGAGCATGGTGCCGAATATGAAGGGCTGCCCATGTATGTGTTTTCCGAGGCTTCCACAAGACATGCCATTTCCCGTTCCTGCTACAGGGAGTTCCAGAAGGGCGACATCGTTCAGTTGAACCTGTCGGCTAAGATTGACGGATATTCCGCATCGATCGGTTTGCCGATCGTACTTGGAAAGCTCGAAGGAAGGCGCCGGGATGTCGTTCTCTTTGGCCTTGAAGCGCACAATTGGACAGAAAAGCAACTAAAGGCAGGCGTATTGGCCAGCGATGTGGCCAAGCGGTTTTTCCAGTACTATGTGGACAACGGATACGAAAGCAACTTCGTCTACGGGCCGCTTCACGGCACTGGATTGTGTGAGGTGGAAGCGCCCTGGGTAGAAACAAGCTCGGCTTATCCGTTCCAGCCGGGGATGTGCTTCCAGGTCGATACCTTTATTTCCACAGACTCTTTTGGCGTGCGTTGGGAGAAGGGTATTGCGATTACGGAAACCGGCTGTGAGGTGCTGAGTGCTCCTATCGGAACACTGCATGAACTGATGTTCTAATCATGCTAGATACAATGCGGAGGTCCCGTGTTTGCGGGGCTTCCGCATCATCTGCATTTGCGGCGGAAGCGGCGCAAAGACGCTTTGAGAAAATGGTGCAATGCGCAGTGAGCGGGTTGAACATGCCATTCTCTTGCTTTTGTAGGCGAAGTAGCAGATCAAAATATTCGGAATGGGGCAACACCGTATGATAAAAATTCAGGTTCAAAAGCTGACAGAAGAAGCGTTCCGCCCGTTCGGCAGCGTCATTACGACAAAAGGGCGTTCCTATGGAGGGCAGGACGGCGTATTCCGCTGGTATGAGAAGCAGGCGGCAATCGAGGGTGCCCAAACCGTTTCCATCAATTTGCTCACAGCGATTGCGCGGGATTTTCTATTTGACCGTTTTGAGGCGCATGCACGTACTACAGAAACGATCCTGCCTCTTACCGGAGGCGTTATTGTAGTCGGGATGCCAGTTGGAGAAGCAAACGTAGAACAACTGCAAGCATTTTATGTCCCCGTAGGCGAGGGCGTCTGCTGGGATGCTGGTGCATGGCATTACGCGCCATATCCCTTGGGCGAAGACACACTGTGCGCGGTCATTTTCCGGCATGGTACCGGAGGAGATGACGCGGTCTTCTTTGATTTGGAGCATCCTATGGGTCTGGAACTATAAAGGCCGGTTGTTAACATGCGTATGCTAAGCTTAAAAAAACGTCTCTTGGTTCCTGTCTCGCTTGGAATTACTTTTTTTCTGGGCTTTGAGGGCGGCGGCTTTCAATTGGCATTGCTGCAGGTGGCGGCAGAATTCCAACTGAGTAATACGTTGATGGGGTTTCTTGTTACAGCTCAATTCATTGCGGTTATGCTCTCTCCGCTATTATTTGGGCCAATAGCGGACAGGATCGGGAAAAAGCGCGTGTTGCTGTTTGCGATGCCCATATTTATCGTCGGCTGTTTTTTTGCGGCTAGCGCGTGGACTGCTGCCACCTTCATTATCGGCGTATTCATTATTGGATGCGGAGTGGGTGTTTGTGAATGCCTGGTGAGCGCGAACATGACGGATAATTTCCCGGAGCAGGCCAACCGTTATATGAACATGACCCAATGCACCTTCAGTCTGGGTGCGGTAGTAAGTCCAATATTGACCAAATACCTGATGGATCAGTTTGCAATGAGCTGGCGCGGCGCGTTCTTCATGGCTGGGTTGGGATATGTAGTTCTGCTTCCGCTAATGGCGCTGGCGC
>JAEZIE010000146.1 GCA_023416175.1 Bacillota bacterium | reverse complement strand
TTGTGCACCCAGGGGACGTGCTTATCGCCAATGCCTTCGATGCGGTGGCCGCCAAAGCCGTTGTTGAGAAGCGTCGGGCACTGCAGCGCCTCGCCGACGGCGAGCTTCGCATTGGGATACTGTTCCTTGATGTAGTCGCCGCTGGCCATGGTGCCAGCGGAGCCGGAAGTGAACGCCATACCTGCAAGGCGGCCTTTTTCTCCCTTGAGCTGCAGGAACGCATCTTCGATGGCCTTGCCGGGGACGGTATAGTGCCACAGATGGTTGCCCATTTCTTCAAACTGGTTGAAGATCATGACGTCTTCACGGGTGTTGCGCAGTTCCCAGGTCTTGTCGAATATTTCCTTGACGTTGCTTTCGCAGCCGGGGGTAGCGATAACTTCGCCCGCGATCTTAGAGAGCCACTCAAAGCGTTCACGGCTCATTTCCGCAGGCAGGATGGCCACGGAATCACAGGAGAGCAGTTTGGAGTTGTACGCGCCGCCGCGGCAGTAGTTGCCGGTGGAAGGCCATACCGCTTTGTGGTAGGTGGGATCGAACTGGCCGGTCACAAGGCGGGGTGCCAGGCAACCGAACGATGCGCCGACCTTGTGGCAGCCCGTGGGGAACCACTTGCCGGTGAGCACCACGATGCGCGCCTTTACGCCGCTCAATGCGGAAGGAATCTCCAGATAATTAACGTCACCATATTCGCCGCCGTTCATCTTGGGCTCATTTCGCCAAGTGATGCGGAACAGGTTGACGGGGCTGATATCCCAGAGACCGGTGTGCTTGAGCTCCTTTTTGATCTTTTCGGGCACGAGCTTGGGATCGCGCATTTGCTTGAGCGTAGGGATGACGATTTTGTTTTCGCGCGCCCTCTTTATGGTGCGTTCAAGATTTGCCCGATTCACCGTTAAATCAATCATGTTGCTCTCCTCGTTTCTTTATTGTGATATCCGATCTGTAACGCCTGTTGAGGCATATGCTGCTTTTACCAACAGTGTAGCCCATAGCGGAGCGTTTGTAAATGCTTCCCGGCCATTTTCCTAAAAAATATTTTTATAGCCTAAAAAATTATGTGGTGTGGAAATAATAAAACGCGCCTCGTACTCCGAAAGCGCGTTGCTTGTTTCTATAGTATTGTATAAGCGATATCAGCTCATGCGGACGGCTACGGGTCAATTTCGCCTTGTTCGTCGGGTAGCTTGCACACGTCCACATAGGTACCGCCCGTGATGTCCTGCAACCGTTCAGGCGTGATGACCACACAGGAGGCAGGGCTCCCGGCCGCCGGATATACCGTTGGAAAACGGCGAAGCGAGGAATCCAGATAAACCGGCAAGGGGTTTTTAAGAGCAAACGGACAGACGCCACCCACGGCGTGGCCGGTAAACCTGAGCGCATCCTCGGCGGAAAGCATTTTTGCCTTAAAGCCAAAGGCTTCACGGAACTTGCGGTTGTCTACCCGCGCATCGCCCGCCGCAAGCAGCAGCATTGCGCCGTCTGTCGTTTCAAAGGAGAGCGTTTTTGCAATCAGTTGAGGGGCCACCCCCAGAGCCTGTGCCGCCAACTCCACCGTGGCGCTTGAAACCGAAAACTCTCTGATCTCCTCCGGAATGCCTTGCGCCTGAAACCAGGCGCGAACTTCAAAAATTCCCATGGTTAGCCTCGAAAACTCTATATACTATTCTTCAATAAAAAGCCAGCGCTTTTTATTTGGAAACGCAGCCGCATAAAATCCGCCTGCGCTCCCGTAGCTTTCACGTCACGATACTTCTTGTTTTTAACGAGATTTGGTTATAGGATGCCGGTGCGAAGGAGGTCCTCCTCCACCATCATGGCGATCTCCTGTTCGGTCCGCATCTTTCCGTTATGCATACAGGGGATGATATGGATGTTATCTAAAATCCCGGCGTACTCCAGATATTTTTCGCGTGCGCGGCTCTGCAGCCCCGTCTGCTCCTCATATACGTCCTTGCCGGTTCCGACATAGTCCCGGAAGCCCTTTCTGAGCACGTTCTCCCCCGCTTCGTCCACATTCATATCAAGATAAACATGCGCGTCCGCGATGGGGATGCAGAAGTGGTTGTATTCAAGCTCCAGCACGAAATCCAATAGATCCGGCTTATCTAAATCACAATCTCGTATACTCTGGTATACGGCGTTGGAAAGCACATAGCGGTTAATGAGCAGCACGTCCGCTTCCCCATCCCGGTAGTTCTGGAAGGCCTCAAACCTGTCCAGCGCAAACCAAAGCGCCATGCTCTTGCCATCCACATCAGACGCTGCAACCCCCTGCGCGCCGGTGAGGTAATTGCCTACCTCCCGCCCGAAAAAGCTGCCGTACATGGGGAAGGATATGGTATCCACGAGCATGCCCCGCTTTTTGAGCGCCCGCTCCAGATGATGCATCTGCACGGTCTTGCCGCTGCCATCGATTCCTTCAAACGCAATCACCACTGTGCGACCCATTTTTGCCCTCCCATTGCTTAAAAAAACGCCCAAGACGCTTAAAATCCACGTTATTATAACACAGCCGGTTACGATATAGCAAGGATACGCATATATCCTTATTCATGGTTCATCCCGTCAGGTAGGTTGTTTGACCTTCCCCCCTATGATATACTGGAGAAAGTTTAGGTTCCTCTTTTATTGACCAAGGAGAATTAGTATGCCCAAACGGGAAAAAAGATATAAGCTCAAACGCAAACGCACCAGCCTGAAGGCCACAAACGCCGGGCCAATACTGGCGTTTTCCGCGACGATTGCCGCCATACTCGGCGTGATCGTGCTGATTGTATTTGTTGGGCTTCCCGCTCTTTTGCCCAAAATTGGCATAAACTATAACCCACCATGGCAGCCCACTCCCACGCCGCGCCCCACCGCCCGGCCCACGCCCACGCCCCATCCGGCAGCAATCACCGACCCTGTCGATCTGCAGCATGAGGTCGTGCTTTCCGGCTATTCGAAGTACAACTGGTTTGCGGACCCGTATGCCTATAACAACGCTTTGATTTTCACCGCCGGGCATCTTGTGGGTAGCGACGTGCGCATGGATCTGCTGTTCCGCTACGATATCACAACAGGCGAAGCGCAGGAAATCGACGCTCCGCTTGAAAACCAGAACTATGTATACCCGATGATGAACGACAGGTGGCTTGTTTATCTGGACGCGAAAACAAACGGAGGCGGCTATATCCGCGCAAAGCACCTAGATACAGGGGAACTCTATGTTGTCAAGCAGGTATATGCGGACCAACCCGTATTGCAGTTGGATGGCGACACGCTGGCCTGGATCGAGCGTACCGGCACCCGCATGGACAAGCTGTTTGTATGCGATCTTAATACACTTGAAAACACCGCCATCCGCTTGTTCAGCGGTACGGCCTATGGGCAGTCTGCCGTTTCCATGAGTAAGGGTCAGATCGTATTTGCAGATATCGCCTCCGGCGAGACTGGCAATGCCGGGGAAACATCGGCGGAGCAGCCGACGAGCGCTATCTACAGCCTAACGCTTTCGGACCAAAGCTTCAAGCCCTATACGCCCGGCACCTATGTGCATGACCCGCTTACCAATGGCAAGCAGTGGATCTGGCGCAGCGGCAGCCATGGCCCGGGGGATGACCTGTATATGACGCAAAATGGCGCAGATACAAAGCTGATTGGCACAGATATCGCCGATTACGGCATATCCGAGCATTTTGCGGCGTACAGCAAGAACGAGGCCATTTTCGTATACTTCTTTGACAACGGCCAAACCATACAGATCACGCCGGATATTGAGCGCGAGCGTACGCAGCTTTTGGGTGTTTCCAACGGCGTGGTCATTTGGATGGATGTTACCTCGCGCGAGCGGGATATTATGAAGTACGCGGTGGTTAAATAAGGCTGATAATCGCAGGGCTTTAGCCTGTTGATAAACCCTTTTTCAGGGGCTATGCCCCCGAACCCCCACCCAAGGGACATATCCCTTGGGAATCCCTATCATTGGAAGTGCCTTAAAATAGGGCATATTTCTTGGTATGGGTTCTTAGGGCCGTTACGGCCCTAAGCGGGTGATTGAGGGCGGAGCCCTCAACATACTTCCTTTGTTGATACTCTGGAAGCCAATAGGATGTTGTTTATCGGAGGTAGCATGCCAAAAAGCGCCCGTTCACTGTTCTTTTGCGGGGAATGCGGATATGAAAGCGCAAAGTGGCTGGGTAAGTGCCCCGGCTGCGGCAGCTGGAACACGCTGGTGGAAACCAGTGCCGTCCAGGTGAAAGCCGCATCCTCCGGCGCGCATGCGCTGCCACTTTCGGATATCGATACGCAGGAAGCGCGCAGGTGCACCACCGGCATGCAGGAACTCGACCGTGTGCTGGGCGGCGGTATCGCAAATGGTATGGCCGTGCTTTTAGGGGGCGATCCCGGTATCGGAAAATCCACATTGCTTTTACAGGCGGCGGGCAGCCTTGCGAAGCTTGCAAAGGTACTCTATGTGTCCGGCGAAGAATCGCCTGCGCAAATTAAGCTGCGGGCGGAACGCCTGCATATCCCAGGCGAGGTGCTGCTGCTTGCGGAAACCGACCTTGGCGTGATCGAAGCACAGATCCGGCAACTGCGCCCGGCGTTTGCGATTATCGACTCCATACAAACTATGTCCTGCCCGGATCTTCCGGGTGCGGTGGGCAGCATCAGCCAGGTACGCGAAGCGACGGCGATACTCACCCGTCTTGCCAAGCAGACCGGTACGGCCGTGCTCATCGTAGGGCATGTAACCAAGGATGGTGCGATTGCGGGCCCCCGGGTGCTCGAGCATATGGTAGATACCGTACTCTACTTTGAAGGGGAACGCCACGCGGATTTACGGCTGCTACGCGCGGTCAAAAACCGCTTTGGCTCTACCAATGAAGTGGGCGTGTTTGAAATGTGCGACGACGGCATGCATCAGGTGGAAGACCCTTCCCGCCTGTTCCTTTCCGGCGCGCACCTGCCCGGGTGCGCCGTCACCTGTGCCATGGAGGGTACGCGCCCCATGCTTGCCGAAGTGCAGGCGCTTTTAGCGCAGACGGCGTTTGGCACTGCCCGGCGCACCAGCGCAGGCATTGATTCAGGCAGACTATCCCTGCTGCTTGCCGTGCTTGAAAACAAGGCGCGGCTGCGGCTTTC
This sequence comes from Bacillota bacterium, assembly GCA_023416175.1. Taxonomy (GTDB): domain Bacteria; phylum Bacillota; class Clostridia; order Christensenellales; family CAG-138; genus JAEYLA01. Next base: position 2,221 of record JAEZIE010000146.1, on the reverse strand, counting down.
CGACAAAGACGTATATTTGAACGTCGTTGGCGGCCTGAAACTTCTGGAACGCGCGGTCGATCTGGGTGTGGCTATGTGCGTGGCCTCCTGCTATAAGGAAACGCCGCTTAAACCTTCCACCGCGGCAATCGGCGAGGTGGGCCTGACCGGTGAGGTGCGTGCGGTCTCCCATATGGAAAAGCGCATGCGCGAATGCGTCCGGCTTGGGTTTACCAACCTCATCGTCCCCCGTTCTGACGCGCTGCCCACTGTTTCCGGCGCTACCCTGATCCCCGTGCGCAATGTCGCGGAAGCTGTTGCGCTGCTCTAAGTCCAAATAAGAAATCTGCGGCTTCGGCCGATCACAGACCCTTGGAGGAAACTTTTGCGTTACCGCTTGAAATCCGGAATGTTCCGGATGCTTACCTGTATTGTCCTGACGCTGGTTACAGCGTCTTTTTCTGCATGCAATATTTTATATGATGCGCCGTGGACCACACTGTCCCCCGCCCCTTCCACCTCCCTCCCCGCAACCAACAGCCCCGCAAATACCGTGGAAATCGAAAGCGCCGGGATCCCTGATTTCAATCAGAAGTATTTCATAAAGCGTTTGCCTGCGGAGGAGCTTCGCATTTGCGAGCAAATGTATGCGGGAATACAAAACTTTGAGCAGGAGATTCGGTTTGAACACCCAATCTCCGAACAAAAGCTCAAGAAGCTGATGTGGCTTTTGAGCTATGATTGCCCCGAACTCTATCAGATCAACGGGGAATATTCCTACTTTGTGCAAGAGAGCGACCCGGAACAGGCGCTTTCCATGCAACCCACCTATATCCTGACCGAGCTTGAGTATGAAGCTGCGCAAAAAGATCTGCGGTCCGTTGTGGACGCCCTGGAGCGGCAAGCCGAGGGGTTGAGCGAGTATGAGGCGCAGCTCCTGTTCTACAAAAGTATGATCGAGCGCTGTACCTACCGTGAGGATGGCAAGTACGATGGCACTGCCTATGGCGCGCTTGTACTCGGATACGCCCGGTGCGAGGGATACAGCAAGGCGTTGAGCCTGCTGCTGCGGGAGGCCGGTATTGAATGCCTGACGCTCACCGGCGAAGCCTGGTCCACCGACGATACGCAACCCAAGGCGCCGCAAAAACATGCCTGGAACGTAGCCCGCATCGATGGCGCGTATTATCAGATGGATATCACGTGGGACGATTCGGACGGTATGCTGCCCCACGGCTCCACTTATGCATACTTTAACCTGACAGATCAGGAAATCTACAAAAGCCGGACTTTGGACAGTTTATATGAGACGCTGGCGCTGCCTTCCTGCACCGAGGATGAGAGCAATTATTTCGTGAAAAGCGGCAATTACGTGCCGGATGGCGAAAGTTTAAAGGACGCCTTGCACGAAGCGCTGGATGCGGCCCTTGCGCGTGGGGACGATTTTGTATCGGTCCGGCTTTCAACGGATGCGCAGCGGGAGGAACTGACCTCACAACTGGAGAAATGGATGACCTCCTGGTATCACAAAAACCACTTCTCCTCCGGTTCCTACAACTGGACCACATTTTCTATCAGTAACGTGTTTTCCTTGATGGATATCGTCTACGAATAATACTGAAACCAAAAATAAATTGACACGCAAAAAACCGGCCTGATGGCCGGTTTTTAGTAGGTCAAAAAGGTATGCATGAAATGTTTTGTGTTTTGACAAGGTATCGCCACCTGCGGTAGCGACGATAGATTTTTTTATTTCTTAGCGGGAGGGCTCCGCCCAGATTTTTTATGTATTTCTATCTGTGTTTCCCAAAATGGAACAGCGCCACCGTACCGGGGCCGGAATGCGCGCCAATGATGGGCCCGATATAGTTGATGACAAAGCTCTTGACGCCCAAACGCTCCTCCACCAAGCTCCTCACATACTCTGCATCATCAGGGCTGTCCGCATGGCCGATAAACACGCACTCGTTGTTTTCCGGGGTGAACGTCTGCTCCATATTTTCCACAAGTGTTTTGAGGGAACGCCTGCGTCCCTGCACCTTTACAAGAGGCACAAGCGCACCTTTATTATCCACTTGCAGCACAGGTTTAATATTAAGCGCTGTTCCTACAAAAGCCGAGGCTGCGGAAACGCGGCCGCTACGCATCAAATACTTTAAATCTTCCACCGTAAACCAGTGGCAAATATTCAGTTTGATTTCTTCAGCCCACTTTGCAAGTTCGTCCATTCCCATGCCTTCAC
>JAEZIE010000142.1 GCA_023416175.1 Bacillota bacterium | reverse complement strand
AAGAAAGCGAAAGTGCATACTTCGGGTCGGCTTTGCGCGCAACATTGGGCACAATATCCAAATCGCACGCCTCATCCGGCTCCTTGTATCCGATGGTGGGCGGCACGATGCCCGTACGGAGCGCCATGACGGAGGCAATCGCCTCTACAGCGCCCGCAGCCCCCAACATATGCCCAGTCATGGATTTCGTGGAGCTGATCATGACGTGCTTTGCATACTCCTCAAGCGCCAGCTTGATGGCCAGCGTTTCCGCCTTGTCGTTGAGTGGGGTGCTGGTGCCATGCGTATTGATGTAGATGTGCTTTGCATCCTCCGGCTTCAGCCCTGCCTCCTGCAAAGAAAGACGGATGGCCTGGGCCGCGGCTAAAGATTCCGGGTGCGGCGCCGTCACATGGTACGCATCGCACGTGTTGCCATAGCCCGCAACCTCCGCGTAAATCGTAGCACCGCGCGCCTTGGCGTGTTCGTATTCCTCAACCACCAGCACGCCCGCGCCTTCGCCCATGACAAAGCCGTCCCTGCGCTTATCGAAGGGAATGGAGCTGTCTAAAGGATCGTTCCGGGTGGAAAGCGCCATACAGTTAGAAAACCCAGCAATGCCAAGCGGGTTGAGTGCCGCTTCAGCGCCTCCCGCCAAGATTGCGTCCGCATAGCCATGCTTGATGGCGCGGAACGCCTCGCCGATCGCATGCGAAGATGTGGCGCAGGCGGTCACCACCGGCAGGCAGGGACCCATGGCCTGGTATCTCATGGCAATGCTGCCCGCAGCGATGTTCGCGATCATCATCGGGATAAAGTGCGGGGAAACGCGGCGCGGGCCCTGCTCAAGGAGCTTCTGGCACTCATTCATGAACGTTTCCATACCACCGATACCGGAGCCGATGTAGACGCCGAAGCGGAACGGGTCCGTTACTGTAAGCCCGCTATGCTGCATGGCCTCTGCCGCAGCCGCAATGGCATACTGGGCATAGAGGTCTGTTTTCCTTGCTTCGCCCTTTTCCATATACTGCGTCGGGTCAAATCCCTTGACCTCCGCCGCGATTTTAACCTTCAGCGGCTCCGTATCAAATTTTGTAATAAAGTCAATGCCACACTGGCCGCTCGAAAGACTGTTCCAAAACGTATCCAGCGTGTTGCCGACGGGGGATATGACCCCCATACCGGTAATAACGACTCTTCTCATACTTTTGCTCCTCCAATCATTCCGGGAAGCGTTGTTACATAGCCAGGCCGCCATCCACGCGGATAACTTCCCCGGTGATGTACGCGGCACTTGACCCTGCGAGGAACGCCACAAGGGATGCGACATCCTCAGCCATTCCCATGCGTTTTAGCGGGATAGCGTCCAGCAGCGCCTGCTGCACATGCTCGGACAGACCCTCTGTCATTTCCGTCTGGATAAAGCCGGGGGCCACGGCGTTGCAGGTGATGTTACGGGCGGCAAGCTCCTTGGCGACGGATTTTGTCATGCCTACTAAGCCCGCTTTGGCCGCTGAATAATTAACTTGGCCCGCGTTGCCCATCAACCCTGCGACGGAAGAAATGTTGATGATTCGGCCGCTGCGCCTTTTAATGAAATGCGGGACAATGTGCTTGATGGTGTTATAAGCACCCTTTAAATTGGTATCGAGTACTGCGTCGTAGTCCCCCTCCTTCATGGTCAAAAGCAGTGCGTCCCGTGTGATGCCCGCGTTGTTGACCAGGATGTCGATGGAACCAAACGCAGCAAGAACCGAAGCGATCATCTCTTTTACGGCGGCGTGGTCCGCCACGTCGCATCGGAAGCTTTCTGCCCTGACTCCGAGCGCCTGCACCTGCTCCACTGCCTCGGCGGCGGCAGACGCATTGCCCGCGTATACAAGCGCGATATCCGCGCCCTCTTTTGCAAGCGCAAGCGCGATGGCGCGGCCAATGCCGCGGGATGCGCCCGTGACGAGCGCGGTCTTGCCTTTTAGCATGCGTCTTCTCCTTTTAGCGCCTGTATGGTTTCAAATAGGCTCGCTTCGTCCTGTACGCTATAGGCTTTGGCCTCGGGCAGAATCTTCCTGATCAACCCCGTCAGCGTTTTTCCGGGGCCGACTTCCACAAACGTATCAATTCCGACCTCCGCCATGGCCCGTATGGATTGTTCAAAGCGTACGGGCGAGGCGATCTGCTGAGCAAGCAAGTTGGCATAGGGCGGGGCGTAAGGCGCCGCCGTTACATTGGCGTACACGGGGTAGGAGGGTGTTTGAAAAGAAAAATCGGATAATAGCTGATAAAATTCCTCCGCCGCTGCCGCCATATAGGGGGAATGGAACGCACCGCTGACCGCGAGAGGCATCGTCCTGCCACCTTCGGCCTGCGCCGCCGCGCAAAATGCCGTAAGCGCTCCTTGTTCGCCCGCCACCACCAACTGTCCCGGGCAATTGTAATTGACGGGATACACGCTCGGATAAGAAGCGCACAGCGCCTCCACCGCTTCGTTTGAAAGCTTCAAAACCGCCGCCATACCGCCTTTTGTCTGTTCCGCCGCCCGCTGCATTGCGTCCGCACGTTGTAATATCAGCCGAAATCCGTCCGCATGGGAGAACGCGCCAGCGAATGTCAACGCCGCGACCTCCCCCAGGGAAAAGCCGCACACGGCCTGCGGGATGATCCCCGCCTCCTGTAACGCACAGGCCGCAGCTAAGTCCACGCTGAACACACAGGGCTGCGTATTTGCCGTTTGGCTCAATTCCTCTTTCGTGCCGGTAAAACATTGAGCGCTTGTGCCGGGGCGGAGTTGATCCGCCTTGTCAAACACGGCGCGTGCCGCTTTTGAGCACCGGCAGAGCGCCTCCCCCATGCCGGGGTACTGCGCGCCCTGACCCGCAAACAGAAAGGCTATTGCACCCATTTGCAAGCTCCTTTTAGCAGCAAATCCGCCTCATCCATCAACTCACGGATGATCTCGCAAGCGGGCTGCTCCTTGTGTACCATGGCGGCAGATTGCCCTGCCATGACGCTGCCGTTCTTCATATCCCCTTCACGCGCGGCAAGGCGAAGTGCGCCCGCGCCGTAGCGTTCCAGTTCCTCGTTGGGGATAGAACTGTCGTATTCGCGGCGGATGAACTCCCGCATGAACTGGTTTTTGAGCGCGCGTACGGGATGCCCCAGACGCTTGCCCGCCGTGGCGGTATCAATATCCTTGGCCTGCAGGATGCGCTCCTTATAGTTTTGATGGATGGTGCACTCGTTCGCGATTAAGAACCTTGTGCCCAGCTGCACGCCTACGGCACCCAGCATGAACGCAGCGGCAACGCCGCGCCCGTCCGCAATGCCGCCCGCGGCGATTACGGGGATATCCACCGCATCGCACACCTGGGGGACGAGCACCATGGTGGTCAAATCACCCACATGGCCGCCGCTTTCGCCGCCTTCCGCGATTACCGCGCTTGCGCCGCTGCGCGCCACAAGTTTGGCCACCGCTGTAGATGGCACAACGGGAATAACCTTGATGCCCGCATCGATCCACGCGGCCATGAACCGGGAGGGATTGCCGGCGCCCGTTGTCACCACAGGCACGCGCTCCTCAACGACAACCCGGGCCACATCTTCCACATACGGGCTCATCAGCATGATGTTCACGCCAAAGGGTTTGGCTGTACGGGCACGGGTATTGCGGATCTCATTGCGCAGCCAGTCTGCATCCGCATTCATGGCAGAAACAATGCCAAGACCGCCCCCGTTGCTGACGGCGGAAGCCAGTGAGGCGTCCGCCACCCAGGCCATGCCGCCCTGCAACACAGGGTATTCTATGCCCAAAAGGCCGCACAGCGGGGTCTTCATGCGTTGTTCTCCTTGAGCTTTAACTGTTCCTCTATGGCGTCGACGAGTCCCTGCACGGTGCGCATGCCTTCCGTCAGCTCGAGCTGGATGGAAAACTCCTCTTCCACGCTCATGGCGAGTTCCACGCGGTCAAGCGAATCAAGCCCCAGCGATTCAAACGTAGTTTCCGGTGTGATGCTCTCCGCTTCAACATCCTTGTAGTCCCTGAGAATGCGCACGATTTTTTCGAATATCATACCTATAATGCCTCCTGAATTTTTTATTGCCCTTTGCACCAGCGCAGGACACAGGCTCCGGTTGTGAAGCCCCCTCCAAATGCGCTTAAGGCCAGAAATTCGCCCTTTTTGAATGTTCCTGCGCGGCTTAGCTCATCCATCAGCACCGGAATGCTCGCGGCGGAGGTATTGCCAAAGCGCGCGATATTCATGTGGAACCGGTCCGCCGGGATAGAAAGCCGACCTTTCGCCGCCTCGATGATCCGGCTGTTCGCCTGATGCGGCAGCACATGATGAATCTGCTCCTGCCCTAAGCCCGCCGCGGCGATGACAGCGGTTAGATCCTGGCAGATAGAGGATACAGCAAACTTGTATACCTCCTGCCCGTTCATATACACAAACGGGTCACGTCGGGGTTGATTGGAAAACGGGCTGTTGCCCTGAACATGGGGAATGACCAGATGTTCATCGTTGCCGCTTGCTGTAATCTTAAGAGAAAGAAGGTCCTCCCCTTCCCCTAAGATCACCGCGCCCGCCGCATCCCCAAACAGCACGCAGGTCGCCCGGTCCGTCCAGTCCGCCATTTTGCTCATGGCCTCCGCCGCCACGACCAGTACCTTTTTCACGCGCTTTCGTGCAAAGTAGCCATCGGCCACGTCCAATGCATACAAAAAGCCCGAGCATGCGGCGTTGACGTCCATCGCAGGACAGGTTGCCCCCAGTTCCTTTTGCAGCATGCACGAAAGCGTAGGGGTAATGTAATCGTTGCGGATCGTGGCGCAGAGTATCAAATCCAGCTCGCCTACGGTAATGCCAGCGTCATCAATCGCACTCTTTGCGGCTAAGAGCGCAATATCGATCAATGTTTCATCGGTTAGTACACGCCGCTCCTTTACACCCGTTCGGGTGCTGATCCACTCGTCCGATGTATCCACCATGGTGGAAAGTTCATCGTTTGTCACAACGCGTTTCGGGCACGCGCTGCCGGTACCGAGTATTGAGAAACTCATTTATGCCTCCACAGTGTCGATCTTGCCTTTGAAGAACGCGTTAAGCTTCATGACGCCTTTTAAGAGCGCATGCTTCTCCTCCTCGTTCATTTCACGCAGAACATTTCTGACCATGTTTTCATGGAAGTAACGGTGGGCGGCATCCGCCTTTTTGCCGGTTTTGGTCAGCTTGACATAGACGGTCCGGCTGTCGGCCTCCCCGCGCACCTTTTCCACATACCCTTTTGCCGCAAGCTTGTTGATGGCTACCGTTACCGAAGGGAGCGTAATGCGCAGATCCTCCGC
>JAEZIE010000086.1 GCA_023416175.1 Bacillota bacterium | reverse complement strand
CGCACCGTCCCCCGGGCGCGCGGCGGTGCCTACAAAGAAGATTGTGAGTATGGCGATAAGCGTAGGAAACCTCCCATTGCAGGGGGCAAAGTTGTTGGTCAATATGGCGATCAGCCGCTCGCGCGGGCTGTCGATGATCCGACAGCCTATGACCCCTGCGGCATTGCAGCCAAAGCCCATGCAATGTGTGAGCGACTGTTTTCCGCAGGCGTTGCATTTTCGGAAGCGGTGGTCCAGGTTAAACGCCACGCGCGGCAGCATGCCCAAATCTTCCAGCAGCGTAAACAGCGGAAAGAATATCGCCATGGGTGGCAACATGACGGACACCACCCAGGCAAGCACCCGGTATATGCCATCCACGAGCATGCTGCGCAGCCATTCCGGCGCGCCTAATGACAGCAATCCTTCCGAAAACCGGTCTCCCACCCAGAACAGCCCTTGTGAAAGCAGGCGGGAAGGTGCGTTTGCACCTGCGATTGTGATGTAGAACACCACCGCGAGCATCAGCAGCATGATAAGCGTGCCCGTCCATTTGCCGGTAAGCAGTTTATCAAGCTTCCACTGCCGTGCCTGGTACTGCTCTTTGGGTAGCGTCACGCAGGCTGCGGCAAGGCGCTCCGCCTCGCGATACAACCCTGCCACCAGCGCATCCTCCAGATTGCCGCACCCAGATGCCTGCAGTACTTCCTGCGCGCGCAAAAGCGGCTCCTTTAAAAGCTCAGGTAGATCAAAGCCGAGCTGCTCTTTGATGCGCGTAAGCAGCGTCTGATCCCCTTCGAGCAGCTTCAATGCGGCAAACCGGGGCGTAAGGTTTTGAAGCGGAAGTTCGCAAAGGACAGGCTGCAGTATGGATACCGCCTCCTCTACGCCGGGTGCATAGCAGACCTGATACGGCTCTTTTTCGCGTTGCGCCGCCACTTCCTCCACGCGGGCCATCAGTTCATCTAAGCCTTTGTTTTCCCGCGCGGAGGTTCCCACCACCGGTACCCCGAGCATCCGCCCCAACTTTGGAAGATCCAGCTTGACGCCCTTGTTTGCCGCCTCATCCATCAGGTTCACACAGACTACGGTACGTGGCGCAAGCTCCAGCGTTTGCAGCACAAGGTTCAGGTTTCGCTCCAAACAGGTGGCGTCGCAGACCACTACGGCGGCTTCAGCGCCGCCAAAAAGGAGGAAATCCCGTGCAATTTCCTCCTCCGCAGAATGCGCCATAAGCGAATACGTACCGGGCAGATCCACCAGCACATATCCCGCCCCGCGGAATACTGCGCGACCCTGGGCGCTCGCCACCGTTTTTCCCGGCCAGTTTCCCGTATGCTGGCGCATGCCGGTCAAAGCGTTAAATACGGTAGACTTTCCTACGTTGGGGTTACCGGCCAAGGCTATGACCGTATCGGTTTCCTGTTCCCTCTGTATCTGCAAGATCGGCGTCTGCTTAAACCGCTCTTCCATTCCTCGCCTCCTATACCGGCATTAGATGAACAGTAGATGCATCCTCATTGCGCAGCGCCACCACCGCGCCGCGGATAAAATAGGCCTTGGGGTCGCCCGAAGGCGCCTCGTACAAACAGGTTGCGCACGCGCCGGGCGTCAGGCCCATATCTAAAAGCCGCCTACGCATCGTATCGCCCGCGTAGAGGGTTGCAATCCGTACCGCTACGCCTAAAGGCGCCTGCAGAAGACTTTCCATCATACTCTTCCCGTTCCTTTCATATGCTTCATTAAATAGAAGGACGTTCCGCTGCATCCCCCGCATTGCTGTTGCACGGGTGCAAGGAAGTTTCCCTGACACAATACTATGCGGCGGGGGAAAGAAGGGTGAAAGAATGAAGAGTGAATTTCGTACGTTGGATGGATATGACCGCGTGCAAAAGCGTGCCATCACGCGTACGATGGAGGATTATCTGGAAATGATCTGCCGCCTCGCGCACATTGACCCCGTTGTGCGCGTGCAGGCTGTGGCGGAAAGCCTCAACGTCAAGCCTTCCTCCGTCACCAAAATGATGCAGCAGCTCGCCTCCCGGGGTCTGGTGGAATACCATCCCTACGCCTATTTGAAGCTTACGCCGCAGGGAGAGGCGGAAGGGAATTACCTTCTCTACCGGCACGACGTGCTGCACGAGTTTTTGTGCCTGATTAACAACGTATCGGAGGATCTGGAGCAGGTAGAGCTGATCGAGCATTTTTTCAACCACCGGACGGTAGAAAACATTGAAAAGCTGGTGGTACGGCTTAAGACCGAACAGCAAACTACACAAGAATAAAAAGGGACTGCTTAATGTGCAGTCCCTTTATTATCAATAAACTTGGGATTCATCGGTATCGGCGCGTTAAAGCGCCGACGATATTTTATATGGGGAAACTACGTTTCCCCAAACCCTTTCCTTAAGAACGCCCGGGCCTAGGGGTCGCGGGGAGGACATAGCCGAACGCCGCCTGTGGTGGATACAGTGAGGCGACGTCCCAGTGAGCAAGGGAGTATTACGAGCGGCTTTGCCGCAATCTAATACGACCATTGCGAACTGTGAGCCCTCCCGCTATAAAATAAAAAAGTCTATCGTCGCCGCCGGAGGTGGCGATACCTTACGTCCACTGTCATTTCTATCTTCTTACCATCCGGTAATACACATTCGCCGTCTGGCGGTACACGATCAAATACACCAGCGCGAACACCGCCGAGGTCACGAGTATGCAGCCCAGCGTAAGCACTTTATCATACAGGCTGAATATTTCGAGCATCTTTGAGATCATATTGCTTGCGGCAAGGATATGCAGCAGCGCGCCAATGAGAGGCAGGAAGAACACCCATAATATTTGCTTGTTGATGGTATTCTTCACCTCTTCATCCTGCATGCCCACCTGCTGCAGAATCGCAAAGCGCTCCTTGTCCTCCTGCCCTTCCGTGACCTGCTTGAAATAGATCATCAGTACCGTTACCGCAAGGAACAGCACCCCGAAGAACACACCTAGGAATAATAGCCCTCCATACACGGCATACCCATTGGTGCGTGCAGAATATATATTTCGTATTTCCCTGATTTCCCCGTACCGTGCAAGTATCGCATCCTCAAACCCGGATACAAACGCAACGCCATCCTCCTCCGCGCCTTTGATGTCGAACATCAGCATCCCATCGAGTACCAATCCATGCTGCAGTTGCACAAACTCGGAGTTCTCATAGCGTACGATCTTGCCGATGTTATTCTCCGGCGCATTCTCCGGGGTTACAAGTTTTTCAGGCGTTCCAGATAGCTCCACCCCATACTCGGCCGCAATCTCCCCTAAAATCACATCCACCTGGGAATACTGAGACGCACCCATCTCTTTAATCGACATCCGCACATCATACGGATATAGTTCCCTCAACATCTGCTCCTGCCCCAGGTAGAGCGCGGACGTCCCCGCCACCGTTACAATGAGCATGGTGGAGAATACACAGATGCTCGCAAGCCCACGGGCGTTTTGCCGCATGCGGTGAAACATGGAGGAAATGGAGATAAAGTTTTCCGGCTTATAGTATAGCTTTTTGTTACGCCGC
>JAEZIE010000056.1 GCA_023416175.1 Bacillota bacterium | reverse complement strand
AAGCATATCCCTTTTGTTCGAGATATTTTAGGGCCAGCGTTTCCCCGTATGCGCCTTTTTCAAGTTTATCCGCCATACGATTCTTCTCCGAACAACTTCTTTAAGAAGCTACGGCGGTGGATGGGGCTAGGGCCATACGCTTTCAATGCGTCGATATGCTCCGGCGTGCCGTAGCCCTTGTTGCTTTTAAAGCCATACTGCGGATAGATTGCGTCCTGCTCCATCATATATGCGTCCCTCTCCACTTTAGCAATGATGGAGGCTGCAGCAATCAGGTAGCTCCTCGCGTCCCCATGGATAAACGCATGCTGCCGGGCGGAAATATTAAGCCCCTGGAGCGCGTCGATGAGCACATCCGTTACTGGGATACTCATGTTTTCAAAGGCGAACTGGAATGCCAGCTTGGTAGCCTGCAAAATATTGATTTCATCGATCACATCCGGCCAAACCCAGCCCAGAGCATAGCCTGAAGACAGCGCCTTGATTTCTTTTTCCAGTTGTTCGCGCCGCTTTTCGGTTAGCCTCTTGGAATCGTTGACGTATTGGATAAATGGCTCTGGAGGAAGAACCACGCAGGCGGAAACGACAGGACCAGCAAGAGGACCGCGTCCCACCTCGTCCATGCCCGCAAGCACGATATCGGCCCGCTGCCAGAACCCGCGCTCAATCTCGGTTATAGCAAACAGGCGTTCCGCCTCAGCGATCCTCGCCATGCGGCTCCCCCCCTGCCTGCTCATCTTCCGAAATATGTTCCGGCTCATCCGGGTCGTCCAACGTGACGCGCGCAATGCGCCCGGCGCGGAATTCATCCAGCACAATGCGGGCGGCGCGTTCGGTATCCGCCTCATTCCCAGGCAGCAAGAACCCACGGCTTCTTGCTACTGCCTGGAGCAGCGCATCCTCTTCTGTCTCCTTTGTCACCTTGGGATAGCGGGCCTGCAGTGCTTCCGGGCATTTTTGCACAAGAGCAATCAACAGATGCCCCGCAAGCGTTTCCGTATCCATGATATCGTCCTTGATAGAGCCTAAAAAAGCCAAGCGCTGGGCGTACCGCTCGTTATCGAGCTTGGGCCAAAGTAAGCCCGGCGTATCCATCAGCTCCAAATACGGCGTAATCTTCACCCACTGCTTGCCGCGCGTCACACCGGGCTTGTCCCCCGTCTTTGCACGCGCTTCGCCTGCAATGCGATTGATAAATGTAGATTTCCCCACATTGGGAATGCCAACGATCATGACACGCACTGTCTTTTGTATGCCCTTTTGCCGCATTTTCTCAACGCTTTCGGAAGCCGCCCCTTCAATGAGCGATATGACCGCCTTTTTGTTTCCGCCGGTGGATACGAATGGGACGGCGGGAATACCTCGCTCTGAATAGTGCTGAATAAAGCGGCGCGTTATGTTTGCGTCCGCAAGGTCGCTTTTGTTGAGCACAAGCAGGCGTTTTTTGTTTGCAAATAGGTCGTCAAAATCCGGATTGCCGGTAGAAAGAGGCGCGCGCGCATCCACAAGCTCCACCACAACGTCGATGAGCTTGAGGTTTTCGATTAACATCCGGCGCGCTTTTGCCATATGGCCGGGGTACCATTGTATAACCATGCGTTTCTCCTATGGTATAAAAAAACCCGCCGCCCGGCCGGTATTCCGGCGTGCAGTCGGGTTCTTTTCTGTTCTGCTTGTTATTCCGCGCTCTTCTTAACTTCGATGCGCTCGGTGACCTTGGCGGCCTTACCGATGCGGTCACGCAGATAGTACAGCTTTGCGCGGCGGACTTGACCGTGGCGGACGACCTCGATACGGCCGATACGGGGGCTGTTGTACGGGAACGTCCTCTCTACGCCTACGCCATAGGATACGCGGCGCACGGTAAAGCTCTTGCGGACTGCGCCGCCCTGCATTTTGATGACGATGCCTTCAAAGTTCTGCAGGCGCTCACGGTTGCCTTCCACGACCTTGACGAAAACGCGGACGGTGTCGCCGATCTGCAGCTTGGGGAGATCCGTACGAAGCTGTTCTTTTTCGAGTTCACGAATGATGTCAGACATAATTTACTCCTTTTTCATAGACGTTCGTGCCCGTTTTTTCTTTACGAACAGAGGACCGCCCGTTTTCCGTTGGCTAGTATAACACAAAGCATGGCACATGGCAACCATTATTCCTGATATTCCGCGGAATTTTCGGCCATCAGTTCCGCTAAAGCGGCTTTTTCCGCCTTAGAGAGCGTTAAGCCCCTCAAAAGTTCGGGTCTTGTTGCCTGCGTCTTTATGACCGATTGCGCCTTTCGCCATGCAGCAATGTTGGCATGGTGGCCGTTAAGTAGTATTTCCGGAACCTTTTTCCCGCGGAAATCCGCCGGGCGTGTGTACTGCGGGTATTCCAACAGGCCTGCACCGGAGAAGGACTCCTCCTCTGCCGAAGCGCTGCACCCGAGTACCCCAGGAATAAAGCGGGACAGGCAATCGATGAGTACCATGGCGGGCAATTCGCCTCCGGTGAGGACATAGTCGCCTATGGAGACTTCCTCATCCATAATATCCATTACGCGCTCGTCCACGCCCTCGTAATGCCCGCATAGCAGCAGCAGGCGGTCTTCACGGGATAACTCCTGCGCATACTCCGGCGTAAGGGTTTTACCACGCGGGGAAAGCAGGATGCGCCGCGCTTTCGCGCCGCTGAGCACCGCGTCTACGCAATCATAGATGGGCTGCGCCATCATCACCAGGCCCGCGCCGCCGCCGAAGGGATAATCATCCGCCTTACGGTGCTTGTTGTCCGTATACTCGCGGATGTCATGGACGTCCACAGTCAAGAGGCCGCTTTCCGCGGCGCGCTTTAATATGCTTGCATTGAGTACGCCCGCAAACATCTCCGGGAAAAGCGTGAGCACGTCAATCCGCAAATAAAGCGACCTCCCCAACAACCTCGCTGATCAGCACGATGCGCTTCTGTTCCACATCCACCTCATGGAGCACTTTCTTGAGAGCGGGTAACATCATAGCGTGTTCCCCCTCCACCACATACACATCGTTTGCGCCGGTTTCCAGCACATCGGTCACGCGGCCGTACACGATGCCCGCCGTATCCGTCACCGTGCAGCCGATGAGATCCGCCACAAAGTACGTATCCGGCGGCAGCTTGACGGTATGCGCGCGGTCCACGCACAGGTACGCGCCGCGAAGCTTTTCCGCCTCTTCGCGGGTATCGACCCCTTCTATATGGAGGGTAACGGCATCGGGGTTAATTCCGATGCCGCTCAGCTTCACTAGCTTTCTCTGACCGCCCGTTTCCAAATAAGCCTCAGTAAGGCCGCGGAAGCGGTTCACGTTGTCCGTAAGCGGCTCAAGCTTTACGTTGCCCTGTACGCCGTGCGGGCGTGCGATGCATGCGATGCGATAGTATTCCATTAGACAATTTCCACGATATACTTCTTGTCTCCCCTGGCGGACGCCGCCTTGACCACGGTGCGGATGGCCTTTGCGATACGCCCTTGCTTGCCGATGACCTGCCCCATATCGTCAGGGGCGACGGAAAGCTCGATAATGGTGGCCTCTTCTCCAGCTTTAACGACCACCTTGACCTCTTCGGGTTTATCCACCAGGTTTTGGGCGATAAATCTCACCAGTTCGTCCATTGTAATACTCCTTATTGGATGGCGCCGCTCTTTTTAAGGAGCGCGCGCACGGTGTCCGTGGGCTGTGCGCCCTTCTTCATCCAATCAGCCGCCTTTTCGTTTTCCACAACGATTTGGACGGGGTTGCTGATGGGATTGTAATAGCCGATTTCCTCAACGAAAGCGCCGTCACGCGGAGCGCGGGAATCGGCGACGACGATGCGGTAAAAAGGTGCCTTCTTTGCGCCCATCCTGCGCAG
>JAEZIE010000022.1 GCA_023416175.1 Bacillota bacterium | reverse complement strand
TCCTGTGCCCGCGTGTAAAAGGGATGATTGCGCGCGGGCAAGTCAATAAAGCGGGATTATTTTGATTTTTAGGGAAATTTTCTTTGTCCTTCATGACGATGAAATGGTATACTACTGCTATTATGGCGGCTCGGAGGGGTGTTCTATGGTTTCCATGAAGGATATTTCCCTGAGATGCGGTGTTTCTGTTGCCACGGTGAGCAAAGCGATCAACGGGCACAGCGATATTGGGGAGCGCACGGCGGAACATATCCGCAATGTAGCCAAGGAAATGGGCTACCTTCCCAATGCGGCCGCGCGTGCTCTTAAAACCAACCGCACCTACAATCTGGGCGTACTGTTTATTGATAATACGCACAGCGGCCTCACGCACGAATATTTCTCCTCGATGCTGGACAGCTTCAAGGTGGAAGCCGAACACTTAGGCTACGACATTACGTTTATCAGCAACAACCTGGGGCAGTACAATATGAGCTACCTGAACCATTGCCGTTACCGAAAATGCGACGGCGTGGTCATTGCCTGCGTGAATTTCAGCGATACGGCGGTCATGGAGCTTGTGCGCAGCGATATCCCTGTTGTCACCATAGACCATGTGTTCAATGAAAAGACTGCGATCCTCTCCAACAACGTCCAATGCGTAAAGGATCTTGTCACCTACATTTATCAGCAGGGGCATCGCAGGATTGCTTTTATCCATGGCGAAGATACTGCCGTTACGCAAAAGCGCGTCGCGAGTTTTTACCGTACCTGCCAAGAGCTTGGCATTGCAATACCGGAAGGATATGTGCGAAAGGGATTATACCACGATCCGGCTTCGAGCGCGGAAGAAACCCAGGCGCTCTTATCCCTTCCCGTACCTCCCACCTGCATCATGTACCCGGACGATTTTTCCTTTATCGGCGGCAGAAATGCCATTGAAGAGATGGGCTTGCGGATTCCGGACGATATCAGCGTCGCAGGGTTTGACGGCATATACCTCTCCGAGGTGCTGAAACCGGCTTTGACCACCATCCGGCAAGATACCGTGAATTTGGGCCGCGAGGCGGCTCACCGCCTGATTGCAACGATCGAAGAGCCGCAATTGGCGCTCATTGAGCAGGTCATGGTGGACGGGTACCTTATGCCCGGGCAGTCCGTGCGGCGGCTGGTATAACGTAAATACGGAAGAAACGCTCTAAAGAACAGGAGAAGAGACGATGGATTTCAGCGGCTTTATCTGGAAAAACGAAACGCAGTTTTGTGAGCTCGAAAATGGCATACAAATCTATGCCCCTGCCGAAACGGATTATTTTGTAAACCCCGCAGACGGGGCGATCATGGCAAATGCGCCCTTTTTTTACCGGGACGTGGAGGGGGACTTTGTATTTAGGGCAAAGGTCAGCCACAGCTTTTCTTCCACGTATGACGCGTGCGTTTTGTTGGCACTGGACCATGATACGCTCTGGGCCAAGGCCTGCTTTGAATGTTCGGACTTTCAAACGCACGCTGTAGTGTCGGTTATGACCAACGGACGGTCCGACGACGCGAACGGTGTGAATATTGAAGGAAATGAAGTATGGCTCCAATTAGCCCGCAAGGACAATCTCTTTGCTGTCCACTATTCTCTGGATGGAAAAGAATTTATCATGGCCAGGCTTTGCTCCCTCCCCATGGGGCGATGCATTCAGGTCGGGCTAATCGCTCAGTCTCCGGTTGGCGGCGGCGGAGAGCGCAAGTTTGAGCATGTATCCTTGGAAAGCAGGACGCTTACGGATATACGGGGAGGGAACGAGTAACCTCCATCATCCCGTGGATGTGCAAAAACGATACCGAAAGGTAAATCGAAGCCCAGGCCATATCGGCCGGGCTTCTTGCTGTCTTGCAGTTGCAGCTCGTATTTTGGGGTGGGCACTAGCCTTTTTGCGCAAACTCGACCTTTTTACCGTTAACACCATTTAACGATTGACTTACTCAGCCCGTCGGCCACGCGTTCCACGCCGGCATAGGAATTTCGTGCGATATTACATGAAACATAATTACAGACATTTGTCACATTGCGTTTCCGCGATTTCCTGGTTGATCAAAATGTTTCCCAATTAAAAGTACCAAATATAGGCACATATATTGTTTAATAATTGTTATTGACAAAAAGGCATCGGGAAACGATAATAGTTCCAGATGACAAATATACATTAGTATGACAAATGTCCGTTCCGTCCAATCCACTGCAATATGCAGATCTTCAGACCCCGTTTGATGCGGGATACTTCACAAAGAGCGAGGAACACCATGGTAATCGATCATCGTACTCGGGTCCGAATCGCACATTGGTATTATGAAGTAGGCCTCACGCAGGAGGAGATCGGCAAACGTTTGCAAATCCCGCGCCAGCGTATCAATCAAATTGTGAAAAATTTGGTTTCAGACGGAATTGTCTCAATACGCATCAACGGGTTGGATCAGGACTTTATCCGGCTTGAAAGCGCCATAGAGGAGCGTTTTAACATTCGTCAAGCCATTGTTGCAGATTATGACCAAAGCGAAGCGCCACTCGTTCATGTGCTGGGCAGCAAGGCCGCTGAGTATCTGGACGATTTTATCAAGGATGGCAACACCATCGGCATTTCCTGGGGACAGACCATGGGGGGCACTGTAAATGCGCTGAGGGATGCTTATAAAACGGATTGCAGCGTCATTCAGCTTGTGGGCGGCATGAATATCAGCGGCAACAACACCATGATCAAGCCCGATGAAATCACAAGAATTCTTGCAGGCAAGCTTCATTGCGGCTATCAAAACCTGTACGCGCCTGCGGTGTTTGACAGCAAGATTACCAAAGAGTTCATCATGCGGGAGGATAGCGTTCTCCGGGTTCTGGAAGCGATGAAGCGCTGTGATATTGCAATCATGGGCGTTGGCGAAATACACGAGGACGCTACCGTCGTACAGAATGGCTATATCAGCGCCGATCAGTTGGAAATACTGCGCGCTGCCGGCTATGTAGGGGATATCTGCTTCAACCGATTTGATGCGGGCGGCCACTGGGAAAGAGGGGAACTATCTAGCCTAACGCTGAGCGTCGATCCCGAAACGCTTCAGAATATCCCGCATGTGGTGGCAGTCGCCGGGGGCGTTCAGAAGCGGGATGCCATTGTTGGTGCGTTGCGCACCGGCTGTGTCGACGTTTTGATCATAGACAGCGTAACGGCACGCAGCCTGCTTGATGAGAAATAGCAAGATACATCATTTGAAGATACAATCTCACTTATAATTTCAAAGGTCACAAATTTACTCAGTCGTCATTCATTCGGACAACCTGAAATCAAGTTTGCCGTGCTACGGTGCAGCCCCATGCATGGCATATTCAACAAAAAAACAGGAGGATACAACATGAAGTCCACCAAAAAAATCGTTGCCCTGTTCGTCGCGCTGTTCATGCTTACAGCCCTGTTGGGCGGGTGTGCAGCCCCCAGTGAGCCGGCCGCGCCTGCTGCTCCCGAAACGCAAGAGCCCGCTGCTCCCGCAGCAACCGAAGCTCCTGCCGGCGAACCCATCAAGATCGGCTATGTCAGCGCCCTTTCCGGCGACACAGCGCTTTGGGGCCAGGCAGGTCTCAACGGCATGCTGTTGACGGCGGAGAAGATCAACGCAGCCGGCGGTATCTTGGGCAGGCAGGTTGAGATCATCGGCTTGGACGGCAAAGGCGACGCTGCGGACTCTGTCAGCGCCTATAAAAAACTGGTTGAAGAAGAAGGCGTGGTCGCCGTCGTCGGCACCAACTTCTCCAGCTGCAACATCCCCATCGCGGCCGTCTCTGACGAACTGAAAGTTCCCGTCATTGCCACCGCAGCTTCCAACGAAAAGGTAACTGTGGATGAGAACGGCAAGCTGCATCCGTACTCCTTCCGCCTTTGCTTCATCGACTCCTTCCAGGGCACGGTGCTCGGCAAATATGCTGCATCCGAGCTGGGCCTCAAGAAGGGCGCGATCATTACCGACATCACCGACGCTTACTCCACCGGCGTAGGCTCCTTCATTACGGATGCGTTTACTGCCAACGGCGGTACGATGGTTGCTTCCGAGCAGGCTCAGAGCGGCGACAACGATTTCCGCGCTCAGCTTACCAAGATTGCAGCGGCAGAACCCGACGTGCTCTTCATCCCTTGGATTTATCAGAACGTGGCGCTCATCGCCAAGCAGGCACGCGAGCTGGGCATCCAAAGCATTATGCTCGGTACCGATGGCTGGGATAGCAATGAGCTGGCTGACCTCGCGGGCGGTGCGCTCGAAGGCTCTTCCTACGTCTCCCGTATTGGCTTTAATACCCCCGAGGCCAAAGCATACGCTGAGGAATACAAGGCGAAGTACAACATTGCAGTTGAAGCAGAGTGCCTCTATGGCAACGATGGTCTGCTCTGGATCAAGGATGCCATTGAGCGCGCCAACTCCACTGAGCCCACCGCCATCCGCGATGCGCTGGAGAATACCGATACGTTCACTGGTTTGCTGGGGGCCATGAAAATGGATGCCGCAACCCATAATCCCCAGAGGGAAATTGCGGTCTTCACCTGCAAGAACGGCGTGTTCGAGTACCAGGGTGTCTACGCTGACTAATCGTCAGCAGTAGTTCGAATTCCCATCAAATGAGCTTTCTGGCGGGGAGGCCGCAGACCTCCTTCCTCCCCGCCTCCTTTTTACGGTCTTTTCTGTATAATTCTTGTCAGACGGAATGCGGCCAGCATGTGATATGGCAGGGCCTCGTCTCCCGAAAAGTCTTTCCGCGTTGAAGCGGAAACAGCATTGGATTGAGGTGTAAACATGTTCTTTCAGCAGTTGATTACAGGCATCTCGATCGGCGGCATATACGCCCTGATCGCCACAGGTTACTCGCTGGTATACAGCCTGCTGGATTTCTCCAACTGGGCACACGGCGAAGTTGCGATGATTGGCGCTTATGTCGCGTTTATGTCTGTCACAGCGCTGCAGCTTCCCTTTCTTGCATCGGCAGCATTGGGTATTGTTGGTGCTGCACTGATCAGCTTAATCAACGAGCGGCTTACTTACCGCCGTATCCGAAACAACAAGTCGCCTAATATGTTCCTGATGATTGCCGCAATGGGGCTGTCCATTACTTATCAGAACGCTGCGACATTGGTATTTGGAGCAAAATTTAAAATGTATCCCCCGGTGCTTCCGATCTCTTCGGTTGAAATCGGAGCCTTCCGCATCGGCGTACTCGATCTGATCAGCCTGATTATCACGGCGGTCATGCTAATCGCCCTGGTGCTGGTCATCAACAAATCAAAATTTGGTCTTAATGTCCGAGCAATTGCCTGCAACAGCCAGACGGCAAGTCTGCTGGGTGTTCGGGTAGACCGGTCCGTCGCGATGGTGTTCCTTTTGGCGGGTGGTTTGGCCGGGTGTGCGGGCATCCTCTTGGGACTCAAATATAACGTCTACCCCACAATGGGCAATGTAGGGCTCAAGGCATTCATTGCTTCGGTGCTGGGCGGCCTTGGGAGCGTACCGGGGGCTATCGTCGGTGCTATCCTGCTGGGCGTTGTCGAAACATTTGCCTCGGGCTATCTTAGCTCCGGCTTGCGGGACCTTATTTCCTTTACCCTGCTTATCGTCATACTTCTGGTCAAGCCCAGCGGCTTGATGGGCGTGGACGTGCAGGAAAAGGCTTGATAGAAAGTAGGTGCTTCTATGCTGAACTCTTTCCAGCAAGGCGTCATCATTCTGGCGTGTATTAATATCATAGCCGTGCTGGGTATGTCCGTACTGACTGGCTTTACGCGGCTGTTCTCCTTCGGAAACGCAGGATTTATGTCCATAGGCGCCTACACGTCGGCGATCCTTGCCGTAAAATTTCATATGCCGTTCGCGGTTACGATGGTTTGCGGCGCCATATTGGCTGGTGTGATCAGCTTCCTGCTGGGATCGCTGACCATACGCCTCAAGGGCGATTATTTCCTGATCACTTGCCTTGGCTTTGGCGAAAGCATACGAGTGCTCTTCAATTACATACAGCCTGTTACGGGTGGAGCGAGCGGGTTTTCGGGCATACCGGGAACGACAAGCGTACTCGTCGCCGTGATCTGCGCTGTGGCGGCGTTTGTCATCGCGTGGGCATTCATCCATTCCAAGTTTGGACGCAACCTTATGGCGATCCGTGAGAACGATATGGCGGCTGAGGCTGTCGGTATCAATGTGTTCCGCTACAAACGGCTGGCTTTCGTATTCAGTGCTGTTTTTGCTGGTTGGGCGGGAGCGCTCTATGCGCATTATCTCACCTTCATTACGCCGGCCATGTTCAATCTCTCGAAATCCTGTGAGCTCATCACCACCACCGTAGTCGGCGGATTGGGCTCTTTGACGGGCTCGGTACTGGGTACGCTGTTGGTTACTTTGCTTCCTGAACTCTTCCGCGGACTGGCGGAATATCGCATGCTGCTCTACGGAATAGCTGTGGTACTTGTAATCCTGCTTAAGCCCGACGGTCTGTATGGCTATAAGGAATTCTCTTTGCGCCGTACCATCGCCTGGTTTAGGAATATGCCCGCTAACTTGCATAAGAAGCGGCGCAACAAGAACATAGGCGACTGTGAGGAGTAAGCGTATGAAACCAGTTCTTGAAATGCGTCATGTTGAAAAGCACTTTGGCGGCGTCCGTGCGATAGACGACTTTAGCGTCGTCATCGAAGAAGGCGTCGTACATGGTCTCATTGGCCCCAATGGTGCAGGTAAGACCACCATATTTAATACCATCACTGGCATCTATAAGCCAAGTGCGGGAAATATCTTCTTCTATGAAAAGGATATCACCACAACCACGCCGCATGATGTAGCGAGCATGGGGATCGGGCGTACGTTCCAAAATATTCGCCTGTTTGGGAATATGAGCGTGCTGCAGAACGTCATCATGGCAAGTTCCATGGACGCGAAGTATACCTTGCCCGAAGCATTGTTTCGTCTTGGGCGTTACCGCGCTTGCGAGAAGGAAATTCGCGAAAAAGCCATGGGCCTACTGGCGGCTGTCGGTTTAGAAGACCGGGCGCAGGAACGTGCAAATTGCCTACCCTATGGCCACCAGCGCAAGCTGGAAATTGCGCGGGCAATGGCACTCAACCCCAAGCTGCTGCTTCTTGATGAACCCGCAGCGGGAATGAATACCGACGAATCGCTGGACTTGGTGGCGTTCATCCAGCAGATCAAAAAGCGGTTCGGCATCACGATACTTATGATCGAACACCATATGGATGTTGTCACCAACCTGTGCGATTCGGTGACGGTGCTCAACTTTGGTAAGATTATTGCCGAGGGAACGCCCACACAGGTAAAGAACAACCGCATTGTAATCGATGCATATCTGGGGGTGGAAGAATAATGCTCAAGATTGAAAACCTCAAGGCAGCATACGGCGGGATCGAAGCGCTCAAGGGGATTTCCCTGGAGGCGAACGAGGGCGAGATCGTTGCGGTATTGGGTGCAAACGGCGCAGGCAAATCCACCCTGCTCAAATGTATCTCTTCTACTATGAAGCCGACTGCGGGCAGCATCCGGTATCTTGATGCTCCCATTCCATCTAAACCATACGATGTTGTGAAGTCGGGTCTGGTGCACGTACCTGAGGGAAGGCAAATCTTCGCGAAACTTACCGTCATGGAAAACTTGCGCGTGGGTTGCAACCTGCGTACAGATACCACACAAATCAAGCAGGATTTTGAGCGTGTGTTCGCGATGTTCCCGCGTTTGAAAGAGCGGGAAACACAGTATGGCGGCCTACTTTCGGGCGGCGAGCAGCAGATGCTCGCGGTTGCGCGCGGGATCATGGCGCGCCCCAGACTGATGATGCTCGACGAGCCCTCGCTGGGCTTAGCACCGATTATCGTTTCACAAATATTCTCTATTATTAAGGAAATCAACCGGCAGGGGACCGCAATCATTCTGGTGGAACAGAACGCCAATAAGGCGTTGGAAATTTGCGACCGCGCGTACATCCTCTCGGTTGGACGCATACAGGTATCGGGCACCAGGGATCAATTGCTTGCCGATGACACACTCAGCAAAGCATATCTGGGCGACTAGTGCGCCGAGCGATGCAAAGGAGGCGGCAACGTGGCCATTTATTTGGGAATAGACGCAGGGACCACCAAGATTAAGGCAGCGCTGATGGAGGAAGACCGAATAATCGCGTTGGCCGAACGCAACGCACAAGTGCTTTCTCCCTTTCCGTGTGCCTGTGAGATGGACATGGAGGCGCTGTGGCAGCAATTGTGCGATGTAACAAAAGAACTGCGGGAAAAGGCCATTGACCAATGGAACAAGCTCAGCGGCATGGCAATCTGCGCCCAAGGGGACGGCATGTGGCCCATAGACGCGGAGGGGAAGCCCGTAGGAAACGCGATCCTTTGGAATGATACGCGGGCTCGCAGAGCGGGGATTGAGAATGACCGTCAGATGAGCGAGTTTTTGGTCTCCAATTGCTCAACAGCGCTCTTTGCGGGCGCTTATCCCGTCATTCTGCAATGGCTCAAGCAGGAGAGACCAAGCGATTATCAGCGTATCGCGCATGTATTCCATTGCAAGGATTGGCTCAATTTCCGGCTGACCGGTGAGATTGCTTCCGACTACTCGGACCAGTCTACCGCGTCCATTAATATTTTCAATAAGGATTATGTAGAGGAACTCTTTGACAGGCTGGGCATCCCAGAAATGAAAGCCGCGCTGCCCAAGCTTTATCCGAGTACCCACGTGCTCGGATGCGTAACCGAGCAGGCGCACTATGAGACCGGGCTCCCGGTAGGGCTGCCTGTTGTAATGGGGTGTATTGATGTTGCGGCGGTCGCATTGGGCGTGGGCATGCACAACGCGGGCGATGGGTGCTGTATACTCGGCACCACGCTGTGCTGTGAAATGCTGCTTGACGCCGAGCAAGTGGATGTTTCCGATACCAACGGAAGTGCACTGTGCAGCGTGCTTCCGGGCAAGTATAACCGGGTGATGGCTGCCAACAGCGGAACGGCCTCCATCGATTGGGCACGAAATCTTCTTTCCCCCGAACTTGGCTATGCGGAAATCGGCGAACTGATTTCAAAGGTTCCGGCAGGCAGCAACGGCGTGCTGTTTCACCCCTATCTATACGGCGAGCGTGCGCCGTTCCGTGACCCGTGCGCCTGCGGCGGCTTTTATGGGCTGCGTGCCGACCATACGCGCATGGATCTTCTGCGCGCCGCGCATGAGGGTATGGCGCTTTCGCTTCGCGATTGCTTTGAAAACCTGCCGCATTCCGAGGGCCCGTTATATCTTTCGGGCGGGGGAGCACAGAGCGATTTTATCTGTCAGCTTGTTGCCGATACGCTCAATAAGACCGTACTTCGCCCCAACCGCAAGGAATTAGGGATACATGGCATCATCAAGGCCGCGCGAATGGCGTTGGAGACCTGCCCCCCAGAAGATGCCTGCGGCGAGTGCGCAAGCTTTTTGCCCGATGCAGGGACGCACCGTACAATGGATAAGCTCTACAATGAATTCACTGATCTGCGCAAGCAGGCCCCTTACTGGCGTGCCCGCTGATTAAGAATGGCGCGCGGCATTGCCGCGCGTTCAAATATAATTTATATGCAGGAAAAGGAGAAAAGGTATGCGTGCATTGGTAAAGACTAAAATCGAGCCGGGTAATTTTAATCTGATGGAGATTGAAACCCCCGTTCCCGGACCGGACCAGGTCAGGATCAAGATCAAACGTGCCGGTATCTGCCAGACAGATAACGTGTATATAAACGAGGGCGGCTTCGCGCTGCATCCTCCCGTCGTACTTGGCCACGAAGTATCGGGCGTTGTGGATATGGTGGGATCCAATGTTGAGGGCATCAGTATTGGTGACCGCGTGTTGTCCCAAACGACCTACCATGTATGCGGCCATTGCCGTTTCTGCAAGCGCGGCGAGTTCAACCATTGCCCGGAGCGCAAAGGGATTGGTTCCGCTGCGAACGGCGCATTTGCAGAATATGTTGTCACATGGAAGGGCAGCGTTATGAAGATGCCGGACAGCATGACATTTGATCAGGCTGCATCCATAGAGCCGCTTTCCTGCGGCGTACATGCGCTGACCGAACGCACGCAGTGCGGAGTCAACGATGTGGTTGTAATATTGGGGCCGGGCCCCATCGGGCTGTATGCCGCGCAGGTGGCGAAAGCGCAGGGTTCGTATGTCATCGTAGCCGGGCTTACGCATGATGCGCCGCGTATGGAACTGGCGCTGAAATTGGGCATTGATCGCGCCGTGGATCTCCAAAAGGAAGACCTGGGTAAGATCTGCAAGGAGCTCACCGAAGGCTACGGCGCCGATGTTGTTGTCGAAGCCACGGGTTCGAGCAAAGCGGTTGACCTTGCGATGAATGTGATCGCACGCCGCGGCACGTTTGTACCCATGGGCGTATTCAACCATACCATAGACGTGGATTTCCACAATATTAAAAAGAAGGAACTCACCGTGCAGGGCTCTCACGCACAGATCCCCACCTCCTGGGAAAAGGCCATTCGTCTGGTCCGTCTGGGCAAGGTGAATGTGGACGCGATCATTTCCCATGTTTTCCCCATGAGCCAGTGGGAGGATGCCTTTGAGGTGGTAAAAAGCAAACAGGGCCTCAAAGTGCTGTTGGATCCTGAACGCTAAGAAATATGGAAACGGAAGTGAATGGCATGGTGCCCATGAATATTGAATATGCTGCCCGTGCCGCTTTTGCGGGGATGCAATTGGGCGAAGAAGAACGACTTGCGCGGCTTGCTTCAGAGGAAGCCGCTGCGGCAGAAGCAATTCTGCCCGAAGGGTTGCCCCAAAATCTGCCGGCCGGAGAGACGGCTCTATTAGGCGCTGCGATTGCAGTACGTCTTAATGGAGAACTGCCCCATTATTTATGCAAGGCGCTCGCCGCCTGTATCCGGGATACAGAGCTTAAGGGGCAGGAACTTCGCGCATATGTACGTGAGCGCTACGCGCTTACACGTACGCCCGAAACGGTACAGCTCATTTGTACGCAGCTTGAAAGGCTGCGGCAGGGCAGGTTCATTGAAGAATCCTGCAGGGTGGAGATGATCAAAACCGCCTATCGCGACGGGTTCTATTACGAAAAACATTGCCGTGGCTGCGCGCAATGTACGATAGCGGCGATGTTTAAAATCAGCGGCAAAGAGGAAACCCATCTCTTCCGTGCGGCAAACGGGTTTGCCGCGGGTATGGGCCTGTTTGGGGATGGCGTCTGCGGCGGCTACGCGGGCGGATTGCTGTTTATGGGTACCTACGCAGGCAGACGCTTTGAGTATTTTGATAACGACAAGGAAGAAAAAGATCAAAGCATGCACCTTGCTGAACTGCTGCACAGCCGGTTTATTGAGACATATGGAACCGTGATCTGCCATGATATCCACAGGGAGATTTTCGGAAGGCCATTCTTTATACGGGATGCAGCCGAAAAGGTAGCCTTCGAGGAGGCAGGCGCACATACGGCGGATAAATGCACCGTTGTCGTCGCTACGGCCGCCGCATGGACGGCAGAGATACTCCTTGATGAAGGATATCTGACCTGCTGAACCGGGAAAAGGAGAAACATATGCAAAAAAAGATCGTAATCGTTGGCGGCGTCGCAGGTGGAGCATCCACTGCTGCCCGCTTGCGTCGGCTCGATGAATTCGCCGAGATCATCCTTTTCGAAAAAGACACTTATATTTCATTTGCCAACTGCGGCCTGCCCTACCATATCGGTGGGGTAATCGCTGAACGCAAAGAACTTATTGTGCAGTCGCCCGAAGCGATGCGCGCGCGCTTTCGTATCGATGTGCGCACCCATAGCCGTGTGACGTCAGTGGATACGGCCCGCAACATTGTCCGCGTGGAAAGTGCGGACCGCGGCGAATATGAGGAAAGCTACGACGCTTTGGTGCTTTGCCCCGGAGCCGAACCCGTTGCGCTGTTCCCGCAAGGGATGGAGCGGGTGTTTACGCTTCGCAATATTGACGACACTGACCGGATCAATCATTTTGTCACCGAGCAGGGTGTTAAGACGGCTGCTATACTCGGCGGCGGTTTTATCGGCGTGGAAATGGCCGAAAACCTGCGCATGCGCGGCGTTGCGGTGCGACTGATTGAGGCGATGGATCATATTCTCGCACCGTTTGACCTAGAGATGGCGGCAATCGTGCACAAGGAACTCCAATCTCACGGCGTGGAATTGACGCTAGGCCAAAAGGTTACCGCGCTCGAAGCGGCAGCGAACGCCGTGCGCATCACGCTCGATGACGGCGCGTCCTTTGAAACGGACCTGGTGGTGAGCGCCATAGGCGTGCGCCCGGCGACAGAATTCTTAAAGGGTTCGGGTATCGCGCTTGGCCCCAGGGGCCATATCATCACCGATGCGTATATGCGCACCAATATCGAAAACGTGTACGCGGCAGGCGACGCGGCTCTGATTACCGATTTTGTAACAGGGCAAGCCGCGGCAATTCCGCTGGCCGGTCCTGCCAACAGGCAGGCGCGTACCGTAGCGGACAGCATCGTAGGCCTCGATCACCCCTACAAAGGCGCACAGGGATCGGCCATTGTCAAAGTGTTTGGATTAACCGCTGCGGCAACGGGCGCCAACGAGAGCACACTCAAACGCGCTGGCATCCCATATCACAAGGTATACACGCATCCCTTCTCCCATGCGACCTATTATCCGGGTGCGGTACAGATCGATTGCAAGCTTCTGTTCCATCCCGACGGCCGGATATTAGGCTGCCAAATGATAGGCGCGGAAGGTGTAGACAAGCGGCTGGATGTCGTAGCGACGGCAATTCGCTTAAAGGCGAATGTTACAGACCTATGTGATCTGGAGCTTGCATACGCACCACCCTATTCCTCTGCCAAGGATCCCGTCAACATGCTGGGCTACGTCGCCCAGAATGTATTGGAGGGTGTCTCCTCTCTGGCGGATTTTGAGGATGCCGAGACGTTTGATCCGGCTACCACCATACTGCTCGATGTGCGCACGCCCCGGGAATTTGAGCGCGGGCATCTGCCTGGCGCAGTCAATATACCCGTCGACGCGCTGCGGGACAGACTTCAAGAGCTGGATCCCAATAAGCAAATACTTGAATATTGCCAAGTGGGCGTGCGCGCGCATACCGCACAGCGCATACTCAGCCAGCATGGGTTCAAGGTTAAGAATGTAACTGGCGGATACAAAACGTATTCCACAAAGGAGTAAATATGAAAAATCCAATCAGCGTAGGCGTTTGGGATTATGGAATGGGTACCGACCGCTACGTGGGCGACGGTTATAAGGAAAGGCTTGGCTTTCTTGACCGCGTAAAACGTATCGGCGCGCTTCATGGCGTCTCCGGTATTGAGATCACCTATCCCAACGATGTCAACGAGAACAACTGGGCACAGGTGAAGCCTGTATTGCAGGAGTACGGACTTGCCATTGCTGGCATGGGTGTCGAACTCGTTTGCGATAAGGAATGGAAGGACGGTTCTCTATCCTCTGCCAATTCAGTGCAGCGGCAAAAGGCCATCGACCTCGTCAAAAGTGCAATGGATTTTGCCCACAGCATCGGCGTTGCCGTTATTAGCCTTTGGATGGGGCAGGATGGTTTTGATTATGTATTCCAGAACGATTATGCGGCAGGCTATGCCCGCCTGATCGACGCGCTGCGCGTATGCGCACAGCACGATCCTTCCATTAAATTGGGGATCGAGTACAAAACCAGCGAACCCAAAATGAGCTGCATGATGAAGAACGCAGGCATGGCGCTCGCCGCCGCACAGGCGACCGGCTGCGCGAACGTGGGCGTCACGCTGGATGTTGGACATGCCTTTAACGCAGGAGAAAACCCGGCTGAATCGGCCGCGATACTCATGCACGAAAAGCGCCTGTTCCACTTACATCTCAACGACAACTATCGCATTGCAGATGACGATATGCCGGTGGGGTCGGTACATTGGCCGCAGTATTTTGAGCTTCTTTACTGGCTGGACAGGTTGGGGTACGACGGCTGGTTCTCGCTTGATCTGTACCCGTACCGGGATTGCCCCGATGCCGCCTGCCGGGCGAGCATTGCATTTATTGAGGGAGCAAGCAGGTTCGTAACGGAACGTCTCCCCGAAACATTCGCGGGGGATGTAAACAGGACCCCGGGAAGCATACTGGAAGAACTGATGTCGCGTTTCTTTGCGGCGGAAGGAGGACGTGTATGAAAGCTGCCGTTTGGCATGGATATAAGGATGTACGTATTGAGGAGCTGCCGATCCCTGAGGTACCGGCAGGCCATGTGCGCATAAAGGTTGCCTACGCAGGTATTTGCGGGACCGATCGCCATGAGTATGTGGGGCCCAACTTTATCCCAGTCTCAAAGCCTCACCGGCTGACCGGCCGGACTGCACCCTTGACGCTGGGTCATGAATTTACCGGCGTTATCGAGGCGGTAGGCGAGGGTGTCACGGGATGGAAACAGGGAGACCGCGTTTCCGCAAACGGTACGCTCTGCTGCAAAAAGTGTGCCGCGTGCCGTTCCGGCCGCTACAACGTATGCGAAAAGCTGGGCTTTTTAGGCGTTGGTATCGACGGCGCGTTCGCGGACTATGTGGTGGTGGATGCGGACCGTCTCTTCCGTGTACCCGATTCCGTTACGCTGCGGCAGGGCGCTTTGGCAGAACCTTTGGCCTGCGGCATCCACGCAACGCGTCTATTGGGCGATATCACGGGCAGTTCAGTCGTCGTTGTTGGGCCGGGGATCATTGGCCTTGCCTGTATGCTTGCAGCGAAATTTGCGGGCGCGGGCAAAATCCTGGTAGCCGGCGTCGGCAAAGACCGTAAGGAACTGGTGGAAAGCTACGGGTGCACCTACCATGACGTATTGGACAGCGATCTCGTGCCCGTCATACAGGAGTGGAACGGCGGCCTTGCGGATGTTGTATATGAATGCGTCGGAAGCCAGCGCACGCTGGACAGCGCTATCTCGGCGCTGCGTCCCGGCGCGAAACTGATGGTAATGGGCGTCTTTGAAAAGAAGCCGGTGTTTGATATGAATACCTTCCAGGAAGGGGAGCGGACGCTCTACACCTCTCAGGCACATGTGGACGAGATTGGCGTTGCACTTTCCTACCTCGAGCAGGGGCTGATCAATGCCGACGAGCTCATTACCCGTGAAGTGACGTTGGATACCCTGATTCAGGACGGCTTTGAAGAGCTGATCGTGAACGGGCCCAAACATATTAAGGTCATGATCCGCATTGGCGGTGGAAAGGAGTAACATCATGGATACCAAGCATGCAAAGTTCGCAACGAAGGCCGTACACGCCGGGCAGCTTCCCGATCCTGAAACTGGCGCGCTCATAGCGCCCATGTTTATGACCAGCACCTATGTGTGGACGCCTGAGAAGATGGATCGTTATCTCGCCGGCGACAAGGAAGGCATTTACACATATGCCCGTTCCCGCAACCCAACGCAGAATGATCTGCAGGACAAAATAGCAGAACTCGAAGGCGCTGAAGCGGCGCTTGCCACGGCTTCGGGCATGGCGGCAATTTCCCTTGCGGTCATGCACTGTGCGCATCCGGGCGACCATGTCATCGCCTATAGGACGATATATGGCGGCACCTATGGCCTGTTCACCAAGATATTTGAGGAGTTCCATATTGAAGTCACGTTTGTTGAGGATCTCCTGCCCGCTACGCTGAATGCGGCAAAGCGCCCCAACACCAAGGTTGTCTATGCCGAAACCATTGCGAACCCGACGATGGTTGTGCTGGACCTCAAGGCACTTGCGGACTGGGCAAAGGCGAATGGCGTTACCTCTATCGTAGACAGCACATTCACCTCCCCCTATATCGTACAGCCGCTTTCCTACGGCATTGATGTGGTGGTGCATAGCTCCACCAAATATATCAACGGCCACGGCGATATCATTGGCGGCATTATTTGCGGCAAGTTCGCGTTTGTGGACGCCATTCGCAGCTCCATGTACCAGGAACTTGGGCCGGTGCCCAGCCCCTTCTCCTGCTGGCTCCAGCTTCGCGGCCTGAAGACGCTGCACCTGCGCATGCGCTCCCACTGTGAGAACGCCCTAAAGTTTGCGCAGTGGCTGGAAACGCAGAAGCAAGTGAAAAACGTTGTCTACCCTGGCCTTGCAAGCCACCCGCAGCATGAACTTGCCAAGGCGCAGTTTGGCGGCGTTTATGGCGGCATGCTGTCCTTTGAGGTAGAAGGCGGTATTCCGGGCGCTCAGGAATTTATCAAGAAACTGCATATGGCCAAGTACTGCGTCAGCCTCGGGGATCTTGACACGCTTGTTCACCACCCGGCCACGATGACGCACGGCAAGATTGCCCGCGAAGAACGTGAGCGCATGGGTATTGCTGACGGCATGATCCGCGTCTCGGTAGGCATTGAGGATATCGACGACATTATCGGAGATTTCGCGCAGGCTTTGGCACAGCGCTAAATGAAAATTGCGTGGGCCCGGTAGATGCCGGGCCCTGTTAGCATACCCTTTATTGAGTGGGTGAAGAAGAAAAGGAGGCAATATGCTCGAAATTCGCTGGCATGGCAGGGGTGGGCAGGGCGCCAAGACCGCGGCGCTGCTGCTTGCCGACGTTGCTTTTCACACAGGTAAGTATGTGCAGGGCTTTCCGGAATACGGACCCGAGCGCATGGGCGCGCCGATTACGGCATATAACCGTATCGACAGCACACCAATCCGTATTCACAGCAACATTTATGCGCCCGATTACGTAGCGGTGGTAGACGAAACGCTACTCGAAGCGGTTGACGTTACGCTTGGTCTTAAGCCTGAGGGCGCGATCGTCATCAATTCCGCAAAGTCTGCGGAAGAATTGCGGCCGTTACTCAAGGGGTATCCGGGCAAGGTGTATACGGTGGATGCGCGTGCAATCTCCGTTGCGGCGCTTGGCAAGTATTTTCCCAACACGCCGATGCTTGCCGCAATCGTCAAGGTATCGGGCCTGATGGAAGAAGAAGAGTTCCTTCATGATATGGAGGCGTCTTTTACGCACAAGTTCGCAAGCAAGCCTGAAGTCATTCAGGGCAACATGCAAGCGCTGCGGTTGGCGCTCAGGGAGGTACGGGAATGAGCAAAAAAATAACCGACACTATCAACGAGACTATCTCCTGGCAGGCCGTAACATTGGGCGGCGGCATTACGGGAGGCGGCACCTCGGCAGAATTCAATACCGGTGAATGGCGTGTAGACATGCCGGTGTATCTTGAGGAAAAGTGCAGGCAATGCCTGATATGCGTGCCCGTATGTCCGGACAGCTCCATTCCTGTCGTAAATGGCAAGAGGGGCGAATTTGATCTCTTGCATTGCAAGGGCTGCGGCATCTGCGCAAAGGTTTGTCCGTTCAAAGCGATCGATATGGAGAGGGGGGAGTAACATGCCTAGAGACAGACTTTCCGGCAACGAGGCGGTTGCCCAGGCGCTGCGTCAGGTCAATCCAGACGTAATGGCGGCGTTCCCCATTACACCTTCTACAGAAATCCCGCAGTATTTTTCCGCGTTTGTAGCCAATGGCGAAGTAGATACCGTGTTCGTGCCAGTAGAAAGCGAACACTCCGCCATGAGCGCTTGCATTGGCTCGGAAGCTGCAGGTGCACGTACGGTAACGGCAACCTCTTCCGCAGGCCTTGCCCTGATGTGGGAGGAACTGTATGTGGCCGCGTCCGACCGGCTGCCCATTGTACTTGCACTCGTGAACCGTGCCCTGACTGGGCCCATTAACATCAACTGCGATCATTCGGACAGCATGGGCGCGCGTGATTCAGGGTGGATCCAGATTTACAGCGAGAACAATCAGGAAGCGTACGACAACCTTATTCAGGCGTTCCGCATTGGCGAACATGACGACGTACGGCTGCCCGTGATGGTATGCCAGGACGGTTTTATTACCTCCCATGCTGTGGAGAACATGGAGTTAATAGAGGATGCGGCCGTAAAGGCGTTTGCGGGGAGCTATGAGCCCGCGGACTCTTTGTTAAACCCTGAAAAACCGCTGTCCCTCGGGCCCTACGCAACTTCCGCTTACTACTTGGAGTATAAACGCAGCCAGGCTGAGGCCATGCGCCGCGCAAAGGATGTTATCCTGGATGTTGCAGCCGAGTTTGATGGAATTTCAGGCAGGAAATATGGCCTGTTTGAAGCCTACCGGATGGAGGACGCCGAGTATGCGATGGTTGTAATCGGATCAGCCGCCGGCACCGGAAAAGAGGCGGTTGATGAACTCAGGAACAAAGGCGTCAAAGCCGGTCTATTGAAGATACGCGTGTTCCGGCCCTTCCCAGCTGAAGAGATTGCGGATGCGCTGAAGGGCTGTAAGGCCGTAGCTGTGATGGACCGCGCGGAAAGCTTCAGCGGAAACGGAGGCCCTCTGGCCGCAGAAGTGCGCGGTGCGCTCTATCATGCTGGCGTAAAGCCCTCGGTATTCCCGTATGTGTACGGCCTGGGCGGACGCGATGTGCGCGTGGAGGACCTAATGTCGGTGTTCGAGGCGCTGCCGCAGCAGGAAGCCAAACCCTACCGGTATCTTTCGGTGCGTTCGGAAGGAGGAGAAGACTATGGCCTATAATTTCAAGGAGATCATGTCCAAGGAGGAACGTTTGGCGCCCGGCCACCGCATGTGCGCCGGCTGCGGCGGCACCATTGCCGTACGGAATGTGCTGCGTGGGCTCCGTGAAGAGGATAAGGCTGTTGTTTGCAGTGCGACGAGCTGCCTAGAAGTATCCACATTCCTGTATCCTTATACCGCATGGAAGGATTCGTTCATCCACAATGCGTTCGAGAACGCCGCAGCCACGCTCAGCGGTGTAGAGGCTGCATACGTTGCGGCGAAGAAGCGCGGTAAATTGGATCAAACATATAAGTTCATTGCATTCGGCGGCGACGGCGGCACCTATGACATCGGCCTGCAGTCGTTATCGGGTGCTATGGAGCGCGGGCACGACATGGTATATGTCTGCTATGACAACGGTGCGTATATGAATACCGGCATCCAGCGTTCTTCTGCTACGCCCATGTTTGCGGATACCACCACAACCCCAATAGGCGAGCAATCGCTGGGTAAGCCCCAGTATCGCAAGGATCTTACGGGGATTATGGCCATGCATAACATTCCCTACGTCGCACAGACAACGTTTATCAAAAACCTTGGCGACCTGCATAAAAAAGCGGAGCGCGCCATTTATACCGAAGGCCCCGCATTTTTGAACATCATGGCACCCTGCCCGCGCGGTTGGCGGTATCCGACCGAGGATCTCATGGAGATCTGCCGCCTGGGAGTGGAAACCTGCTACTGGCCGCTGTTTGAAGTGATCGATGGGGAATGGAAACTCAATTATGAGCCCAAGGTGAAGCTTCCCATCGTTGATTTCTTACGTCCGCAGGGACGGTTCCGTCATTTGTTCCAAAAAGGGAACGAGTGGGCGCTCGAAGCGTTCCAAAAGGAAGTGGACAAACGTTGGGAACAGCTGCTTAATCGCTGCAAATAAGTTAACGCTATTTCCTGTCATTCTGAGCAAAGCGAAGACTCTTATCGCAAAGACACCAGATCCTTCGCTGACGCTCAGGATGATATATTTCAATGGTTATATTTAATAAATTCTGCGTTTGCGAATATTTATATTGACTGTGGCGGAAAATCCCGCTATTGTATTGTATTAATATGCAAACCAACGTATAAATAAGGTTGGCGCATCTAATATGGAACGATCGGGAGGCGGGGCTCCACGGCCTGCCTGCCCGGGGAAGGACGATTATGGCAATTAAGGGTTCCGAACTGCTCATCAAGGCGTTGCAGGCTGAAGGGGTGGATACCGTATTTGCATACCCCGGCGTGCCGGTGATTTCTATTTTCGACGAGCTGTACAAACAGCAGGGCATTCGACTTATTCTGCCAAGGCACGAACAGGCGTTGGTACATGCGGCGGACGGCTATGCCCGCGCCACCGGCAAGCCCGGCGTTTGCTTGGTCACCAGCGGGCCGGGTGCCACCAATACCGTCACAGCCATTGCTGCAGCGAATTATGACAGCGTGCCTATCGTCTGCTTCACCGGCCAGGTTCGCAGGGACCTGATTGGCAACGATGCGTTCCAGGAAGTGGATATCATCGGAATTACCCGCAATATCACAAAATACAACATGATGGTGATGCACCGGGAGGATTTAGGGCGCGCCATCAAAGAAGCGTTTTATATCGCCACCACCGGCAAGCCCGGACCCGTCATTGTAGATCTTCCTGCCGACGTCATCAATGCCATGGGGAGCGAAGAGTACCCGAGCGACGTGCAGATACGCAGCTACCGGCCATACGAGAGCGTGCACATCGGCCAGATCAAGCGCGCGTCGGCTTTGCTGCGCAAGGCACAGAAACCTCTGTTTCTGGCTGGCGGCGGCATCCATATTTCACGTTCTCAGGGGGCGTTTACGCTTCTTGCCGAACGGGCGGGCATTCCCGTCATCTCTACCATCATGGGCCGCGGTGCCATCCCAACCGACCATCCGTTGTTTGTCGGGAACGTGGGCATGCACGGCTGCTATGCCGCCAACCAGGCTGTCATGGAGTGCGACGTGCTCTGCTCCATCGGCTCGCGCTTCAATGACCGCGTAACGGGTAAGGTGGAGGAGTTTGCGCCGCACGCAAAAATCATCCACATCGATATCGATACCGCCTCGATTTCCCGCAATGTCCAGGTGGACGTCCCCATTGTTGCCGAGGCCGGGAAGGCCATTGAAAGCCTGCTGCATTATACGCGGCCCTGCGATACCGACGGGTGGCTGGCTCAGATTGACGCATGGAAGGCGGCCTATCCTCTGCCCAGACAGGACAAGCCGGGGTTGACGCCCCGGAAAATCGTAGAATCGCTCAACCGCGTTTTCCCCGAGAGCATCGTTGTGACGGACGTGGGTCAGCACCAGATGTGGACGACGCAATACCTTGCGTTGGACAGGCGCAAACAGCTTCTGACTTCGGGCGGGCTGGGCCCGATGGGCTACGGATTGCCCGCGGCCATCGGCGCACAGTTGGGCGACAGGAGCAAAAAGGTCATATGCGTCACGGGCGACGGAGGCTTTCAAATGAATCTCCAGGAGATGGCGACCGCCGTCTTGGAGGGTTTGCCGGTTATTGTAGTGATTTTCAACAACGGCTATCTTGGCATGGTACGGCAGTGGCAGCAGCTTATGTGTGACCGCCGCTATTCGGGGACGGATCTTGCAGCGGGCTTGGACGAAAATAATCCTGCTCAGTATGTCCCGGATTTTGTCAAGCTGGCTGATAGCTATGGAGCGCGGGGCGTTCGGGTATTTGAAGAGGGTGCGCTTGTCTCCGCCTTGGAGGCTGCCGGGGAACAGACGCGGACGCCTACGATCATTGAATGCATGATTGAGCGCGAAGAGATGGTGTATCCCATGGTAAAAGCGGGCGCTGCGCTCAACGACATGGTATTGGAGGGATAAACATGAGTTCAGAATTGAGTTATCGTTTTTTATCCCTCTTCGTGGAGAACAGGCTTGGCGTTCTCGCTAAGATTTCCAGCCTTTTGGCCGGAAAGGCGTATAATATTGAGACGCTTACGGTGGGCACCACCGAGGATATTACGATCTCCCGCATGACGATCGGGCTTTTATGCAGCGATGAAACGTTCGAGCAGATTAAGAAGCAGCTCAACCGGAGCGTCGATATCATCCGTGTGCTGGATTTTACAGAAGCCGACGTCGTCAAACAGGAACTTCTGTTCCTGAAAGTGATGGAGTGCGACAAGACGATGATGGGTGATATCGTAAAGACTGCCCAAAAGTTCAAGGCGCGCGTGGCGGGCAAAGGGCCGGACAGCATACTGCTTGAGGTGGTTGCGCAGGTGGAAGAGAATAACGAGCTGATCTTGGCCATGCGCAAATACCCGAAAATTGAGGTCGTGCGCGGCGGTGTGGTTGCGATTGAAAAATGCGGCCGCCGAATATCCGAGGAGTAAAGAATTCCCGTAACACGAAATTGAGTTTCAGAAGACCCCCAACCCACACGGGTTGAGGGTTTTTTTAATAGCAGCACATTCAAACACTGTGCA
>JAEZIE010000304.1 GCA_023416175.1 Bacillota bacterium | reverse complement strand
AGCCGCGTTTCGGGACGAAACATCTTCTCAAACGCCTCAATATCCATACACCCGTCGGTATCGCAAGGGATTCGGCTAAAATGCACACCCAACTTTTCCAACTGCACAAGCGGGCGCATGACGGCGTTGTGTTCAAGCGAGCTTACAATGCAGTGATCACTCGGACGTAGGTAGCCCTTGAGCGCCATATTCAGTGCGGCTGTGGCGCCGGAAGTGAGAATGCAATGTGTGGGGTCGGTATGTCCCAGCAACCTACATAGCCGCTCTCGCAGCGCAAGCGCTGTAAGCCCGGCGTCCGCCGCTTCCGAATAAACGGAGCGGTTGACGCTGGCGCCTACTTCATCAATGTAATAGCGCATCCGCGCGCTGACGCCTTCCGGCTTAGGGAAGGAGGTCGCGGCGTTGTCCAGATAAATCCTCTGCATAATTGGCCTTTCAATTCTTGTAGATCCACCGAAAGTGTATCATAAATGCTGCCCGAAATCATCGGTACAAAAAAAGCCGCAACGAAAAGTTGCGGCTTTCATCAGCGCTGCGCTATTTAGCTTTCACGCTCTTTTTGCGCCCGAATATGCTCCTGCGGAAGAGCAGGACGTTGATGAATATGAAAAGCACGAGGAGCGCGCCCACCGTGAACCAGGACCAGCCGTTGCTCATAGGCGCAATCCCCATCAGCATGAGCATGGGGAAGCCGAATACGATCGCCCAGGTCTGCTGGTAGATGAGGTTGCTGGACGCGGGCGTTTCAAACAGCGGGTCGATTTCGCGCAGCAATATCACGCCGGTGCTCGCGGTTCCTGTCAGCATACCGTAAAGCGCAAGGAACGATTCATCGGAATACGTGGGAAAGAGTTTTTTGCACGTATAATCGCACTGCCAGTAGGTGATGAAGGCTCCTACAACACAGATGAGGGTCAGCGGGATGATAAATTCCCTGCGGGAGAACGCGGAAAGGTCGATGGCGGAGATCGAGGCTACCACCATCAGATCAAACATCACCCCCGCGATGCGGTTGAGCATGAAGTTATTCAGGTATTGGCGGTGGACGATGTTTGCCTTTCTCAATCCCTTGAGTATGTTTTTAAGGGCAATCGCCAGGAAGGAGCCAATGAGGAAGTTGAAGCCCCAAATAAGTGGCTTGACGGTACCCGCGAAGAATCCGCCTAAGGCGTCAAGCCCAAGGGAGGCGCCCCGCATCAAAAGGTATGCCGCTATATAAGTAAGGAATACAAAGCCGAACTGTACCGTCAGCTTATCTAATGATTCCGTCAGGGGGATCTCGCCTTTCTTTGTGACCATCTCGGCAGAAAGATCCTCCACCTCGTCCGCGTTTAAGATTTGCTTCTTGATGCGGCCTTTTCGCTTCATGTTGTTGAGGTAAATGACGCCGCCAATGCCGGAGGAGAGAAAGCCCATCGCGGCTACCGTCAGGCCAAAGCTTGCGCCGCCCGCAAACGCGGGATAGTCCGTGGCGGTGGAGTAAATGTTGCCCCAGTTATATGCTTGGCCGGGACCCTGGCCGTATCCCATAGGCAGCAGCAAGCCGGAAGCGGGCCAATTGCCCAGAACGTAGGAAAGCCCGAGCGTGATGGCAAGACCCACAAGCCCCTGCAGCAAGTAGGAAGAGACAACGGTCAGCCCGGTGTTGAATATGTCCGTCTTGGAGCCTTTGTCCGAATGCTTTTCGGAAGCCTTGAGCGCCAGCGCGATAAACCCAAGCCCCAGGCCGTGGTAGGTGAGCGTTTCCATGGTGACCTTATGGAACATGGGCTCGCCCGTTATGTTTTCGTAGATGTAGCTTGCAATCAGGATCAGGATTCCGCCGATCACGGAGCTTGGGATAAGAGATTGCCGAAGCGGCTTTATGGTGCGACGGAGCATATTGGCAGTCAGCATGCCCGCCATAAGAATGGCAAGCTCCACCATCAGTGCCCATATGCTGCTGTCCCAGAAATTCATACCACTTGTCATAAATGTTTCCCCCTGGTATTTCGCCTTTGGCATATCGGATAGAGATGAAAGCAATGACGTTATTATAGCATAATTGTGCGCGATACAGGGTAAAACCTTGCAGGCACATGCAAAATACATCAAGTGAAGGAGACAGAAGCAAGCATTTATAGGTCGAAAAGGGTCGAATACGGATTGTAGTCTATTTTAATATGTAATATAATTTACATAAATGTCGGTTCTTTTTTTGCGCACAATTTTCGGTTATCCCATTTGCTATAGCACCAGCAACAATAAACGAAAGAGGCCATCGCGGAGGCTAAAAATTGAGGTGAAACGATGGTTGGTGCCGTCGGCGGCTCCCAAACAAAGCAGCATACCATCCGGTGGAATGAGTCCTTGGCGTTCCTGGTAGGCGCCTTGCTTTTTATAGAGGCGCTTTTAGGCGCATGCCTGCTTTTTGTCATGCCCAGCCTTCCTTCCATACTTTTCGCCCTGGGTGTTCCCACTCTGCCGCCGAGGGGAGCATGGCCGCTCCTTGCGGTCGCTCTTCTTGCTGTTTGTGCGTTTATGACGCTTCTGTTTGCGATACGCACCCGCAAGCAGAACGGCAAACGCCGCCAGGCCGAATTGTTCCAGGCCACATTGGATCGGCTTCCCTACGGCGTCGCCATTGGGCCGGACTGGAAAACAGCTGTTTACCAAAATGAGGCGCTTGCGCGGATGTTCGGGAGGACTCCGGAGCAAATGAAAGATACGCAGCCGTACGATTTCCTGTTTGCTGAGGAGGCTGA
>JAEZIE010000303.1 GCA_023416175.1 Bacillota bacterium | reverse complement strand
AAAAGCTATCCTTGCTGGAGCGGGTGATGGGAATCGAACCCACGTGACCAGCTTGGGAAGCTGGAGCTCTGCCATTGAGCTACACCCGCGCATGAGGATAGCGTTATTATTTTAATCTGCGGGTACCTATTTGTCAAGCATTATGCGGCTTTATAGGCACTAAATGCGTCAGACGCGGACGTGAGTGCAAAAGCGAAGACAGGGCGCTTTTTTGCGTGGTATACTTTAGGGCAGAATATACCAAGTCATTCTATATAAGGATGTACCGACACAAAAGAGGGGGTAGCCAAATGGAAACCAATCCCGTATCCGCACAACAGACCAGCGTCACATACGAAAAAAAGATGCTCCAACTTTCTCGCATCCGCACAATTCTCATGTTTCTCATGGCAGTAGCGCTCTTTGGCGTCACGATGTTCATGATCTTGGCGGGCACTCAGCTCAACCGCATTCTGATACAGGCGGAAAGCACTTTTACGCAGCTCAACACGATTGCTGCTGATATCAATTCCGCAAATTTGCCCCAGATGTTTCATGAAATCAACGTGCTGGTGCAACAGGGGCAGACTGCGGCCTCTTCCGCCGCGACCGGCGTAGAGGAAGCGGTGAGGACGCTTGACGAGCTGGATATCAAAACCCTGAATGAAAGCATTGCGGATCTCCATGCGGTCATTGAGCCGCTAAGCAAATTCTTTGGGCGCTGAAGCGTTATAATTGCCTGTGCACCAGCGTATACTAATGATAGGCGCCGGTCTGTGGTTCTTTGTATGCGCACGCCGATCTATAGCGCGTACGTTGCAGGCGGGCGCCGTCGAACGAAAATAAGCGGGGAAATACATCCCCGCTTTCTTTTGAAATTTAAACGGCATCGTTATTTGGGTTCGGAATTCGTGGTGCTGTAGGTTTCGGTGGTTGTGCCGTCCGCAGTTTGCTTGGTGATGACAAAGGAAGAAACCGTGGTGTCCTCCTGTTCCGAGTACGTTGTAACGGTGGTGCATTCGGTCTTTACCATGGCGTCGGCGCTCAATTCCATGGTGATGGAATAATCCGCTAGGACGTTATCCATACGGCTGTAAGAAGAGACCGTGTATACAACCCCTTCGGCGTTGGAGAAGGTGATGCCGCAATCAGAATAGGCGGGGTCGTCCGTTGTTCCCAAAAAGTCAAAAAAGGCCGCGGAAAGCATTTCGCTCCCCGGGTCTTTTTCCACATTGCCTATGGTGACTGCGTTGGTGTGAATCGCCGCAAGCGTTTCACGCGCTAGCTCCACATGTTTTTCATCCCGTAAAAATACCGTGCCCGCCTCGTATAAAATTTTGACTGCAGTCGCGGTGCCTGCCTGCGCGGCGGTAGGCAGCACGCCAGGACCAATGGGGATCATCTCCCGTTCCACGGGTATGTATTCGTCGGTAATAACGGACTCT
This sequence comes from Bacillota bacterium, assembly GCA_023416175.1. GTDB lineage: Bacteria > Bacillota > Clostridia > Christensenellales > CAG-138 > JAEYLA01. Next base: position 5,107 of record JAEZIE010000303.1, on the reverse strand, counting down.
TCGTCTATGGTTACGATTTCGTCATCCTCCGGAGCAGGAACGGCCTTTGACGGGCTTTGCGCTTGAGCGCCTGTCAAAGCGGTCTGCGCGCCAACTCTCCCGGTGCCGCTGTTGTTTACGATGCCCTTTGTGGCGAAAAGCCCGATACCAAACAGCAAAACAAGCCCAACAAACAGGGAAACCAATTTGGTGAACTGTTTCATTGTGTATCGCCTCGCTTACCTTTCTTCTTGTAAGCCAAGCATATCACTTCAATGCTTCAATTCGTTCTCAATCTGGTCCCATTTTGGTCTTATTTGCAAAAATTCCTTTTTGTATGTAAGAATATTTGCCGATCACTTCGCGGATGCGTGCCCTTGGATCTCTTTTAGCCGCTCTATGATGGGCAAATGCTGTGTGCATAGCCCTTCGCACTGCCCGCAGGCGATGCAATCAAATGCGGCGTCCGGATTGAGCGCCCAATGGTTGCTTAACCGGATAACCGGACTCCGGTTGGTCAGGATCTTTTGGTTGTACGCGTCCATGAATTTGGGGATGGGGATGTTAGCCGGACAGCTGTCGCAGTAGCCGCAGCCCGTGCACAGCGCGTTTTGGCCACCGCCGGATGCAGGCAGCAGCGCCGTCTGCACATCTGCGGGCTTTTCTTCAAGTCCTTCCACCGCAAACAGCGCTTCGTCCACCTGCTGCTTTGTGCCAATTCCGTTGAGTGTGACGGAAACCTCCCGATGCCCTGCCACAAAGCGCAGCGCGGCCTGCGCCGCGTTATACGGCGTACCCTCGGTCAGGTAGGAAAACAGCTGCGGGCTTGCCGGGATCACGCCGCCTCCCAGCGGATTCATGACCACCACGCCCATGTTGTGCGCATGCGCTGCAGTAAGCCCGCTCATGCGGTAGCGGTAATTGAGCGCATTGTAGCCGATGAGCATGCCTTCAAACAGCCCTTCGTCGATCACCTGCGCCAAATCGCCCCCCGGCATATGGGAGGAGAATACGATGTGGCGTATCATACCCTGCTCCTTCGCTTTCAAAAAATAGCCGTAGAGCGCGTCGCGCTGCTTACGGTATTGGGAAAGGGAAAGCATGCACCAGAGGTGGTAGAAATCGATCGTATCCACCTGCAGGCGCTTGAGGCTCGTTTCCAGCCTGCGGAAAAATCCAGCTTCCGTCGCAGGGTTGTCGAGCTGGTAAAAATTTGTCTTGGTGCTGATAAAATAGCTTTCACGGGGGAGTTTACTTAGCGCCAGCCCCATAATGGTCTCGCTTTTGTCGTCGCAATAGGCGGGCGCGGTATCAAAGTAGTTGATGCCCTTTTCATGCGCATAGCGTACGACCTCGGCGCACGCTTCCAGATTGCCGCGCTTCACGTCTTCGTCCAGAAAACGCATGCCCCCGAATCCGATAGCCGATACGCGGCAGCCGGTCGCTCCGTATTCCTTATAGTACATGGTTTGCCTCCCGCAGTGGTTTGCTTTTTTGTGGGTATGGGTTATAATAAGTCTAGCATACGCCGGCGCAGAAGAAAAGGCGTTGACGGTTACTGCAGGCATAGGCCGGCGGTAAGCGTATTGAGAGGGAGGACAAGTTGGATCCAGCCGTACTGTTCAAGCTTTCTTACGGACTCTATGTCATTGGTGTGATGGATGGCGATACGCCGCAGGGGTGCATCGTGAATACGGTGTTTCAGGTCACAGCGGAAGGCATGCTTGCCGTGAGCGTGAGCAAGAATAACTATACGCACAAGTTGATGCAGGAATCGGGGAAATTTTCGATTTCCATCCTCACGGAAGCGACACCTGCTAAGACCATCGGCAGGCGGGGGCATTTCTCCGGCGCAAACGTGAAGAAGTTCGACGGCCTGGAATATACCCTCTACGACGGGCTCCCCATGCTCAAGGCGGAATGCGCTGGGTACTTGTTCTGCAACATCGTGGGCAGCCATGATGTAGAAACCCATACCGTATTCTTTGCCAATGTGTACGATGGTTGTATGGATGAAGCGTGTACGGCCAAGGGTTTCCCGGTGATGACCTACGATTACTACCATAAGGTGATCAAAGGGAAAGCACCCAAGAACGCGCCGACGTACCAGGCGGCTGTGAACCAGTAAATATAAAAATTTGCGGGGCGGAAACGCCTTGCGTCATAGCGTATCGACAGCGTTGATAAAAGCAATGGCATGCTTTTCTTTTCAGAGAGCCGGTGGCAGGTGTGAACCGGCAAGAAGCAAGTCTATCCACTTTTTGAGCTGTTGGCAGAAATGCCAAGGGTATGCCCTTTATCGCATAGTTGAGCGGCCGGGGAACATCCGGCAATTTGGGTGGCAACGCGGAAAATTTTCGTCCCAATCCTGTGCATTGCATTTGGATTGGGACGTTTTTGTATGAAGAACAAAGGAGAAAGACAATGCTGGATATCAAGTTCGTACGGGCAAACCCGGAAGCGGTCAGGGAAAACCTCAAAAGGAAATTTCAGATCCACAAACTCCCAATGCTGGACGAAGTGTTGGAGCTGGACCGGGAATACCGGGACGTCAAGGTGCGTTGCGATGGCTTACGCAACCAGCGCAACGTATTGAGCAAGCAGATCGGCGGCCTCATGGCCAAGGGAGAGCGGGAAGAAGCCGAACGCGTGAAGGCCGACGTTTCCGCCATCGGGCAGGAATTGACGGACCTCGGCGTGCGGGAAGGGGAGCTTGAACAAGCCATCCGTGAGCGTATGCTGGTACTGCCCAATATCATCGACCCGAGCGTGCCTATAGGGAAGGACGACAGCGAAAACGTGGAGCTTGCACGCTTTGGCGAGCCGAACGTGCCGGAATTTGAGGTACCCTATCATATCGATATCATGGAGCGCCTAAATGGCGTGGACCTGGACAGCGCCCGAAAAACAAGTGGCAACGGTTTTTATTACTTCAAAGGCGATATCGCGCGGCTGCATTCCGCCATATTGACCTATGCCCGCGACTTTATGATCGACAAAGGCTTCACCTACTGCATCCCGCCGTTTATGATCCGCAGCAATGTCGTAACGGGCGTCATGAGCTTTTCCGAAATGGAAAACATGATGTACAAGATCGAAGGGGAGGATCTTTACCTCATCGGCACCAGCGAGCATTCCATGATCGGCAAGTTTATCGACACCACGCTCGAAGAGGCCGAGCTTCCGCAGACGCTCACCAGCTATTCTCCCTGCTTCCGCAAGGAGGTGGGAGCGCACGGCATTGAGGAACGCGGCGTCTACCGCATCCATCAGTTTGAGAAGCAGGAGATGATCGTCATCTGCAAGCCGGAGGACAGCGCTGCATGGTTCCAAAAGATGTATGAATATACGGTAGAATTTTTCCGGACGCTCGATATCCCCGTGCGTACGCTGGAGTGTTGCTCCGGCGACCTTGCGGATCTTAAAGTCAAGAGCGTGGATGTGGAAGCCTGGTCCCCCCGCCAGAAAAAGTATTTTGAGGTGGGAAGCTGTTCCAACCTTGGTGACGCGCAGGCGCGGAGATTGGGCATCCGTGTCAAGAACAAAGAGGAAGGGAACTACTTTGCGCATACGCTCAACAATACCGTCGTAGCCCCGCCGCGCATGCTGATCGCGTTCCTGGAGAACAACCTGAACGCGGATGGCACGGTGAACATCCCCGCGCCGCTTCGGATGTACATGGGCGGCAAGACGGTGATTTCTTAAAGATTGATATAAGAAAAGGCGGGCGCAAGCCCGCCTTTTTGCTTCAATGAACCTGCACAAGAGGTTAAAGGTATCGGCCCTTTCAGCGCCGCGTCCTCGGCGGGAGACGCCTTGGACACTAGGCCTACGGGCCGTCGCGATAGGTTTATTGCTTTTGGGGAAACTTCGTTTCCCCACTCCCCTTCCTTAGAGAGTCCCGAACTTAGGGGGCGCGGGGGGGTCATAGCCGAACGCCGCCTGTGGCGGATACAGTGAGGCGACGTCCCAGTGAGCAAAAAAGTATTACGAGCGGCTCTGCAGCGATGTAATACGACCATTGCGAACTGTAAACCCTCCCGCTATTAAATATAATAATCTGTCGTCACCGCCGTAGGCGGTGATACCTTGAGAAACGCCAGCTAATTCTCCAACATCTTAACTGCTTCCTCCAGCGCCACCACTTTCGCATACCGGTTGTTCCAGATTTTGAAGTTATAATATTCGCACAGCTTTTCGCCGGATAAATATTCATTATCAAACGTGGTGTTCGTTCCATCCGGAACAAGGATACTGTATTCATAATCAAAGGCGCTTCTTACTGTCGCGTCGATGCAATACTCCGTCTGGAGGCCAACGAGCATAATGGTATCGACCTGCTTACTATCCAAATAGCCCTTCAGATCGGTTTTGTGGAACGCGCTGTTGTAACGTTTCTCCACAATGAATTCGCCTTTTTGGGGAGCAACAGCCGCATAGATCTGCCAGCTGTCCGTGCCGTATTCAAATTCGGTGCCTGGTCCGTCGTCGTGGCGGACATAAACGACTTCTTTCTGATGGTTCCTTGCGGTATCAATCAGTGTTTTGATGTTTTCAATGACACGCTGCTCCTGATAAGGGTGATCATGAATCAGCGCGTTCTGAACATCCACCACCAGCAAAACGATGTTTCCCATTTCCATACCTCTCAACGAAATAGAATATCTCTTTGCAGGGCTACTTGAGCAGGACCTTGTAAATGCACTTCCTGCGGTCTCCCTTTTGGTACATTTCGTTGCCCGGGGGAAGGTCGGCTATATCTTCCAGAACCCCGCCTGCATACTCGCACGTTTTGCGGGAGGCAATGTTTTCCGGGTTGCAGGTGATGTGGACGTACTCCATTTTATGCAGCTTTGCTAACTCGAAGAGCAGCAGGCAGGCCTTGCCCGCGTAATGATGGCCCCGGTATTCCTCCATGACTGAATAGCCGATGTTGCCGCCATAGTACACGTTTTCCGTGTGGCCGATGCGCAGGTCGCACCTGCCTATGGCCCTGCCGGTGTGCGCAGAGCAGATATCAAAATAGTAGGCGGGGACATATCCCTTTTCCGAATCCGCCGGGGCTGTCTTATTTAGGCGCAGTATTATTTCGTCATTCCGCAGGAATTTGGTATCAAAAAACATACTT
>JAEZIE010000301.1 GCA_023416175.1 Bacillota bacterium | reverse complement strand
TCTTCACAAACGACCTGTGGCTGCTTGACCCCGCGACCTCGCGCATGATCAACATGATGCCGCAGCAGCTCTTCTATGACATTGTGCTGTTCGTCGTCGCGGTATTTTTAGTTCTTTGGGCGGCGCTTATCGCTATTGCGGTGGCAGTGCGCCGGAAAGAAAAGCGGGCAAGCGCATGACGGGCTATGAAGAACTCGCTTCCCGCCGCGCGCGGGAACTGATGGATAAAGAGCATGTTACCGTGCTCGCCATTGAAACCTCCTGTGACGAAACCGCCGCCGCCGTCATACGCGATGGGCGGGAGGTGCTGTCCAATACCGTATATTCGCAGATCCCGCTGCACCGGAAATACGGCGGCGTGGTGCCCGAGCTTGCCTCGCGCAACCATGTGCTGCAATTGAACCCCACCGTAGCCGCTGCTTTAGAAGAAGCAGGCTTATGCTACGACGATATCGACGCTGTGGCCGTCACCGCCCGCCCAGGGCTTATCGGTGCCCTGTTAACCGGGGTCAGCTATGCGAAAGGTCTTGCGTATGCAAAGGGCATCCCGCTCATCGGTGTGGACCATATTGCCGGACATATTGCGGCCAATTATCTGACCTTCCCCGATCTTACGCCGCCGTTTACATGCCTTGTGGCGTCCGGCGGGCACAGCCATATTTTTCAGGTGGAAGACTACAATACGCTCAGGCTTTTAGGTGCGACCAAGGATGACGCCGCAGGCGAGGCGTTTGATAAGGTGGCGCGTGTTCTCGGCCTTCCTTACCCCGGCGGGCCTGCGCTCGAAGCGCTTGCAATGGAAGGGAGCGCTTCCGCCATCTCTTTCCCGGCGGGTTATAATTCCGGAGACGGGTTGGATTTTTCTTTTTCCGGCCTCAAAACGGCGGTCATCAATTATCTTCATACGGCGGAGCAGCGCGGAGAAGACGTCAACCGTGCAGACGTAGCGGCCTCTTTCCAGCGCAGCATTGTAGAGGTATTGACCAATAAGGCAGTACGGGCGGCATTGCAGCAAAAAAGCAACATGTTGGCCCTAGCGGGCGGCGTTTCCGCCAACCGGACGCTGACCGGCAGTCTATTGGCTGCGGCGGAGCATGCGGGTATCCGCTTTTTCTCTCCCGAATTCAAATACTGTACAGACAACGCCGCCATGATCGGCTGCGCGGGGTACTATGCCCTGCGCTTTGGCTTGCGGGATACCCTTTCGCTCAATGCCTGTGCAAGGCGGTAGCAGGCCCCAAAACCCAGAAGCGCCCGCCAAAACGAGCCGACGGATTTTAAATAAACGATGATCAATGTGAAAAAGATCCGCAACGCATTTTTTGCGCCGGATCTCTTTATTTCATAAGAAAAACGTGTCTTCACCGGGTCTCCCTTTTTTGTTTTTTATTCCCCCACCATCCCTTTTTGGGTGTATTTTGCCGCTCGTCTTGCAGATGCACAAACTGCGCGTGCATAACCCCTGTCGTTTGAGTCAGCGCAGCCATCATGCGCGAAAGCAATTGGTCCGTTTCCTGCAAGCGCTCTTCATATTGCCTTAACAGCTCCTCTTGCCTGGCGTTCTCCTTTTCAAACGCCAGGTTTGCCTGCGCGTACGCTGTCAGCTGCTCGTCAAGCCGCGCGCAATACGCTTCAAGCTCCCTTACTATTTGCTGGGCTTCCACGGGCCAGCCCGACAAATCAGCCACCTGTGGGAACAGCGCTTCGGACTCCGGGGAAAGCGGCGCTGAAAACGCGACTTGCGCGCCTTGCAGCATCCGTTTTGCTTCAAGCGGATACACAGCGGGAATCTTGCGCTTTCTGGAGAATGCAGCGTATACCGTTTCAAACGGACCGACGCGTTTTAACTCGCCCCTTTCCATCCACAGCGCACTCTCGCATAAGCGCCTTAGGATGGTGGCGTCACCGCTTTCCATTATAAGTGTCATGCCCTCGCGTTGCTTTTGCCGCAACCGCAGGACGCACGCCTGCACAAAGGGCAGGTCGCACCGGTCCAGCACATCGGATAAAAGCAGCACGTCCGGGTCTGCGGTAAGCGCCATGGAGAGTACAAGCCGCGCACGCGCCGCAGTCTCATATCCTTCCACCGGCTGCAAAAACTGGCCGCCCAGCCCGCAAAAAGCGCGTACCGCTTCGATGCGGCGCTGCGTCTGTTCCGCATTGAGGCGCTCTTTTGCACATTGGAGACGGATATTTCCCTCCCCCGTTTCGGATTCAAGCAGCGATGTGAGGCCAATGGCCGCGGCAACCTTGCCCGTCACCGTGCAGGACCCCTGCTCAGGCAGGATCATTCCCGCGATCACCCGCAAAAGCGTGGTCTTCCCCGCGCCGTGTTCGCCCAAAACCGCAAATGTTTCGCCCCGGCCCAGCCAAAGCGTGACATCGTTTAGCACCTGCACCCGCGCCTTCTGATATACGGTAGGCAAAAGCGCGCCCAGGATTTTCTGTATGGGTGTTCCGGACGGTATACTCAACGACACATGCGTTAGCTGTAAAATACCTCCCACCTCCGAGTAATGTATTTTTGAATGGCATTGTATAGTATGAACATATTTTTGCATCTTAAATGCAATTTTTTTAACAGTCCGTTTCACATTGCTGCCATTCAGAATCGACCAAATAAGCACCTGCATGTAAGAATATGCAAAGCACCCGCTTTTCCTAATGTTTTATATGGATATAATAATATATTATATCTAATGCTGAATTTTCACAGAATATATCCTTCATTTTCTATTGACGTAAATACGCTCTCGGTAGTATAATTCCAATAATATTTTGAATTTGAACAAATTGTGAACCAAATTGCCTGTTTTAGCCGCCTTTCGCCGTAATTGGGAATTCAAACGGGCTGCGGGGCTCCCCGTACTCTTTGAAGATATACAATTTATTAGGAGGGTCAATCACATGAAGAAATTGCTTGCAATCGTGCTCGTGGCGCTGATGGCGGTGTCCGCGTTTGCTTGCGCGGCCCCTGCGGGAGCGCCCAACTCCTCCGTAAAGATCGGCGCGATTTCTCCCAACACCGGCGACCTTGCCGCTTACGGCGAAGCCGTCAGCAACGGCATCAAACTGGCCGTTGAGGAGATCAACTCGAAGGGCGGCGTGTTGGGCGGCCGCCAGCTTGAAGTCGTATCTTACATGGACGACAAGGGCGACTCCACCGAAGGCGCCAACGCCTACGCCAAGCTGGTATCCGACGGCGTATCCGCCATTATTGGCTCCGTCACCTCGGGCGTCACTGCAGGCCTCGCCACGCTGGCCGATAAAGACAAGATGCTCCTCATAACGCCGACTGCCACCAACGACTCCATCACTGTAGATAAACCCTCTGTATTCCGCGCCTGCTACAAGGACTCCTATCAGGGAGAAGTCTGCGCCAAGGTCGCGAAGGATCTGGGCCTGACCAAGGTTGCGGTACTCTACGCCTCCGGCGACCCGTACTCCTCCGGCCTGAAGGACGCCTTCATGAGCGCGGTTGAAGAGAACGGCCTGACAGTCGTTGCCACTGAAAGTTCCTCCGGCGTGCACGACACCGACTACACCTCACAGCTGACCAACATCATCGCGGCTGGCGCCGAGATGATATTTGCCCCCTACTACTATGACACCATCGGCCCCTACATCGTACCGCAAGCCCGCCAGCTGGGCTACACGGGCGCTTTCTCCGGCGCTGACGGCTTTGACGGCACCATCGGCACCATGCAGGACGACAAATCCCTCTACAACAACTGCTACTTTACCAACCACTATGCGCAGGATAACCCGAGTGAGAAGGTGCAGAATTTCGTGAAGGCCTACTCCGCGAAGTTTGATCCCGCGACCCTGAACGCTCTCGCGGCCCTCGCGTATGACGCGACCTACATGCTCGCCGCCTCCATCGACAAGGCGGGTTCCGACAAGACCGCTGATATCGTGAAGGCCATGACCGGCATGAGCTTTGACGGCGTGACCGGCTCCTTCTCGCTCGACTCCGGCAACAATCCGGCCAAGGCGTGCTCCATCATCGAATTCAAGGACGGCGCGGCTGTCTTCTACAAGGAAATCGGCTAATTCCCAATTCGACACACGGCTCGCGTCCGGCCGGCGCAATGCGCCGGCCGGACGTAAAATGAAGGCAATCAACCGTTCGGGCTGGCGGCCATTGAGCAACTGGCGAAAAGATAACTGGTGGATGCATGGGCTTTTGTCGTCCCGCTAAGCCGAAGAAGCGCCGCGTAGCAGCGCTTCTCTCCAGCGGATGAGGCAACACGCGACGGAAAAAGATTTTGTATAGATACCAGCTGGATTTAAGATAGTTTGCTCTGGAACGGGGCTGCGGCACAGGAGCAGCAGGGCTTCTGTGCCGTAGTGTTTGAAAAAGCAAGCAGGAGAGATTGGAAAAGGGAGGAAAGTGTGCATGGAAGTTTTCTTCTTGCAGTTGATAAACGGACTACGTGTGGGCAGCGTGTATTCGCTCATAGCACTCGGATATACCATGGTATATGGTATCATCCGCCTTATCAATTTTGCGCACGGCGACTTTATTATGGTGGGCGGATATACGCTCTTTTTCACGGTTCCGCTGATGATCGCGGCGGGCATGCCGCCCTATTTGGCGTTGCTGTTTGCCGTCGTAGTCTGCGCCGTGGTGGGCGTATCGGTGGAAAAACTGGCGTACAGCCCCGTGCGTAAACGGGGCACCAAAATGAGCACGCTCATTACGGCCATCGCCATGAGCCTGCTCCTGGAAAACCTGGCGCAGGTGCTGTTCGGCGCCAACCCCAAGCAGGTCAAAACAATACTCGATCTGCCTAATATCGGAAAAATCAGCGGCAATACGCTGCTGACAATAGCTTTGGGACTTGCCGTCATGCTTGCGCTTCAGCTGTTCGTCAAGGGTACCAAGATGGGTAAGTCCATGCGCGCCGTTTCGGAGGATAGGCAAGCGGCCATACTGATGGGCGTCAACGTCAACCGTACAATCTCCATCACCTTCGCCATCGGTTCGGGCCTGGCGGCGGTGGCGGCGCTGATGTTTGTGGTGCAATATAACCAGGTCAATATTACAATGGGCTCCATGCTGGGCCTCAAGGCCTTCATTGCTGCGGTGCTAGGCGGCATCGGCAGTATACCGGGCGCAATGCTGGGCGGCATTGTCATCGGCCTGGCGGAAAGCCTGAGTAAGGCATACATGGGGCCGCTGACCGGAGGCTTGATCACCTCCGCGTTCTCAGACGCTATCGTGTTCCTGATTCTCATCATTGTGCTGCTCGTAAAGCCCGCCGGCATATTGGGTAAAAACGTCGGCGAGAAAGTGTAGGCAGCCATGATGTCAAACCGAAAAGAAAAATTCAGAGGGTCCCTCATCAACCTTGCCGGCCTTGTTGTGCTTTTTGTACTGCTCTTTGCCATTATGGAAAGCGGCATGGTATCCGGGTACGTTCGCGGCATCGCTGTGCAGTGCTGCTTTGTCATCGTTATGGTAACCAGCCTGAACCTCGCGATGGGTTTCCTCGGCCAGCTGGCGCTGGGCCATGCGGGCTTTATGGCAGTGGGTGCGTACACCAGCGCATTGCTCGCCAAGGCGCTGCTCAACAACAACATACTTTCCGCGGGGCCAGGGGCGGACATCCTGCTGTTCTTTATCTGTATGGTAGGGGGCGGGCTAGTAGCGGCACTATTCGGGGTGCTCGTGGGTATACCGGCGCTGCGTCTAAGGGGCGATTACCTCGCCATCATTACGCTGGGCTTTGGCGAAATCATACGCGTCGTGATTCAGAACCTGAAAATCGCGGGGAGCCAGGGCCTTGCAGAGGGCCAGGCGGGCCAGCCGCTCATCGGCATACCGATCATGAACAACATCTACGTGCTCTATTGGATCGTCGCGCTGTGTGTGGCGGTGATGTTCGCATTCGTTCGTTCCAAGTACGGCCGCGCCATCACGGCCATTCGTGAGGACGATATCGCCGCAAGCTGCGTAGGCCTCAACACGACCTACTACAAGGTGTTCACGTTTACGATATCCGCAATGTTCGCCGGCATCGCGGGCGCGATGTTTGCGTTCCGGGGCTTAGGCACGATCTCGCCGACCGACTTTTCCTTTCTCAAGTCCACCGACTATGTCATCATGGTGGTGCTTGGCGGTATGGGTTCGCTGACGGGTTCAATTATTGCTGCTATCGTGCTATCCATACTGCCTGAGGTGCTGCGCGCGTTTGCCGAATATCGCATGCTGCTGTATTCGGTCGTGCTGGTGCTCGTCATGATATTCCGCCCCATCGGATTGCTGGGCGGACATGAGTTTTCGCTGACGCGCGCGCTCGAAAAGGCCCCTGCCTTCTTCAAAAAGCTCTTTGGGGGGAGTAAAAAGGAGGTACAGAACTTATGAGCCAGGCGGTATTGGAAGTAAAAAATCTTGGCATCAGCTTCGGCGGATTAAAGGCTGTAAGCGAATTCAATTTAGAGCTGAATAAGGGAGAGCTCGTTGGACTCATCGGCCCCAACGGCGCGGGCAAGACCACCGTGTTTAACCTCTTAACCGGCGTTTATCAGCCCACCGAGGGCTCATTCCGTCTGGATGGCGTAAAAATGAACGGCAAGCTGACCCACCAGATCGTAGCGGCGGGCGTTGCGCGTACGTTCCAGAACATCCGCCTGTTCAAGCAGATGACGGTGCTGGAAAACGTATTGACGGCGTTCACCAAGGACTTAAAGTACGGCATCTTCCATAGCATCTTCCGCACGAAGGGCTTCTGGGATGAAGAAAAGTCCATTGAAGAAAAAGCGATGGATCTCTTAAGGGTGTTCCACATGGAGGACAAGGCGCACTATATCGCCGCAAACCTTCCCTATGGCCAGCAGCGGAAGCTTGAGATCGCCCGCGCACTGGCTACGGATATGAAGGTGCTCCTGCTTGACGAACCCGCAGCCGGCATGAACCCCACCGAAACGGCAGAACTCTTGGACTGCATCAAGATCGTGCGCGAAAAATTCCACATCGCGATACTGCTTATCGAACACGATATGAGCCTGGTGATGAAGGTCTGCGAGCGCATCATCGTCATCGATTACGGTGAAACCATCGCGCAGGGCCTGCCTGCAGAGATTTCCAAAAACGAGCGCGTCATTGCGGCCTATCTTGGCGAGCAGGAGGATGTCGTATGCTGAGTGTGAAAGATCTTCATGTGCATTACGGCGCCATACACGCCATAAAGGGCATCAACATCACCGTCAACGACGGCGAAGTCGTCTCCCTGATCGGCGCAAACGGCGCAGGCAAAACTACCATATTGCATACCATTACGGGCTTAAAAACCGCTACCTCAGGTGAGATCCAGTACAACGAGCATAACCTGAGGACCGTGGAGCCTTCCAAGATCATTACGCTGGGTATGGCACACGTACCGGAAGGCCGCCATGTGTTCCAACGTATGACGGTGGCGGAGAACCTGGATATGGGCGCAATCACGTTGAAGGACAAGGCGCGTGTGGAAGCAAACCGCGAAAAGGTGTATGCCCGTTTCCCCCGCCTGAAAGAGCGGTATAAACAAATTGCGGGGACCCTTTCGGGCGGCGAGCAGCAGATGCTTGCGACCGGACGCGCTCTTATGACCGACCCGAAGATATTGCTGATGGATGAACCCAGCATGGGCCTCTCCCCCATACTGGTCAGGGAGATATTCTCCATCATTGGGACCCTGCACGCGGCGGGCATTACCATACTCCTTGTCGAACAGAACGCGCGCATGGCACTTTCCATTGCGGACCGCGCCTATGTTCTGGAAACGGGCGCAATTTCCATGGAAGGCGACGCCTGCGAACTGTTGAAGGACGACCGCGTACGTCAGGCATATCTTGGCGCTTAACGCAAAATAGCGCGAAAAGGAGGGCGTAAGTATGGATCATTTCGTCATCACAATCGCCAGAGGCTATGGAAGTGGCGGCCGTGCGATTGGCAAGCAGCTTGCATCGGCTTTGAATGTGGATTTCTTTGACCGTAAGCTTTTGCGCCTTGCCTCCGACGCAAGCGGCATCCATGAGCAATTCTTCGGCCAGGCAGATGAAACCCCCAGCCTTGGGATGCTCATCCGCGCTGCCAAGCGCGTAGAAATCGGAGAAGTATTGCCGCCGGACAGCGAAGATTTTATCTCCAATGAAAACCTGTTCAATTACCAGGCCAAGGTGATCCGGGAGCTTGCAAAGCAACAGTCCTGCGTAATCATCGGGCGCTGTGCGGACTATATCCTGCGGGATTTTGACAATGTGTTGCGGCTGTACATTTACGCCCCAAACGACGTCTGCGTCCGCCAGATTATGCAATTGAATGACATGGAAGAAAAAGAGGCGGCCCAGCTTGTGGAACTGACCGATAAGCGGCGTGCCTCGTATTACCGGCATTTCACCGGGCAGGAGTGGAACAGCGCGGACCATTACGACCTGTGCCTTAACAGCCATACGTTGGGCCGGGATAAGTGCATTGCGCTCATTCAGGAATACCTGAAGCTGAAGTTCTGTTAACGGCCCGCGGGCGCTGCCGATCTTTCCGGCAGGCCCGTTGCGCCAGGCGCGGGTCGCTATATGTGCGCGTCTGACGCGGGCGCCGGGCATTCCGCCATTGTCCGGCGCCGGTCTCTCCTGTTGCAAAGGCCATCCTCTTTGAGGGTGGCCTTTGCTTATATGTCAAAAAAGTGCCTACGGCACTTTTTTGAGGATTACAGAAACAACCTCTGCCTACGCACGGGCGCAACGTTCCTGCAAGGAAAGCCTTGCGCCTCAAGGCTCTCCGCCGCCACCGCACCAATTCTCGAAGAAATTTTGTTGTTTGCACTAAGTAGGCCTATTTGGCATTGCGGATGGATTTTCTAAGCCCAAGGAAATTTGACAAAATTACTTGGCAATATTAATATAAACAAACAATTTGAGTTTTCAAAACGGGAGATTAAGCGGATGGCAGATACGAAAATAAGAGTAACGGCGAAAAGCGAAAACAAGACAAAAACAGTTGTACAAACCAAAGCATTCACAATGATTCTTGATGAGCCCAAGGCATTGGGTGGTACAAATGATGGTGCCAACCCGCTTGAGTACCTTTTGGCTGCGTTGTCCGGATGCCTAAATGTAGTAAGCCATATGGTTGCTAAAGAAATGGCTTTTGAATTAAGAGGCTTGGAAATAGAACTTGAGGGCGACTTAAACCCGGCTAAATATATGGGGATATCAGATGCAGAAAGAACGGGTTTCAAGGAAATTCGAGCGAGAATAAAACCTGATGCGGATGCGGATGCGGTAACGCTGGAAAGATGGCTGAAAACTGTTGAAAGCAGATGCCCTGTGGATGACAACGTTGTTAATTCTACACCTGTCAAAATTACCTTAGCATAATTTCAGTTTTGAAAGGGCGCACTCAATGAGAGATGTTTTTTATAAATTCAATAACTTTGAATGGGATGGAATAAAAAAAATCGATTATAAGCCAACGGATGATGACGGTCCTGTAACATTTCAGGAAACAACCAGGCAGAATCTTGTTGAACATGGCATGAACACCGCTTTTCATTTAAGATACTTTGAATGCGCACAAGGTGGATTTTCCACATTGGAAAAACATCAGCATGTGCATGTGGTGGTAATTGCTCGAGGTAAGGGCAAGGTCATTGTAAACGATCAGATATTTGATGCCGGACCTATGGATTTAGTGGTTGTCCCTCCGTATTTGCCCCACCAATTAATTAATACTGGAAATGAACCATTTGG
>JAEZIE010000251.1 GCA_023416175.1 Bacillota bacterium | reverse complement strand
GGCCTGTTTTCCGCCGTGTTTCGCCTCAACCGCAAGGAAGAGCAGGAAATGCGCTTAGAGGCACTGGAACTTTTAAAAATTGTCGGCCTGGAGCACGCGAAGGACGAAATCGCTTCCTCGCTGCCCTATGGCAAACAGCGGCACCTTGAAATCGCCCGCGCGCTTGCGACGGAGCCAAACCTGCTGCTGCTTGACGAACCCGCGGCCGGCATGAACCCGCAGGAAACCGACGAGCTCACCGCCTTTATCCGCAGGATCAAGGATGAGTTTCATCTGACGGTGTTTATGATTGAGCACCATATGAACCTCGTCATGGAGATTTCCGACCGCATCTATGTCATCGACTTCGGCAAGCAGATCGCGGAAGGTACGCCCAGAGAGGTGCAGGACAATCCCGTGGTCATCGCCGCGTACTTGGGGGTGGAAAAAGCATGAGCTTGTTGACTGTACAGGATCTGAAGGTCAGTTATGGCGGCATTGAGGCGCTCAAGGGTATCTCCTTCCATGTGGATGCGGGGGAGATCGTGACGCTGATCGGCGCGAACGGCGCGGGGAAATCCACCACGCTCCGTACCATCGCGGGGCTCGTTCCGGCGAGCGCAGGCAGCATTTCCTATGACGGGCAAATAGTGACCGGCATGGATACGCAGAAGATCGTGGAGCGCGGCGTGGTGCTCGTTCCCGAAGGCAGGCGCGTGTTTGCGAACCTTACGGTATTGGAGAACCTGCGTATCGGCGCGTATTTGCGCAAGGATGATGCGGGCGTTTTGCAGGATATCGAGCATGTCTATACGCTCTTTCCCCGCTTAAAGGAGCGGCATTGGCAGATGGCGGGCACGCTTTCGGGCGGCGAGCAACAGATGCTGGCCGTGGGCCGGGCACTGATGGCCAAGCCCAGGCTCATCATGATGGATGAACCCTCGCTAGGCTTAGCACCGCTCATTGTGCAGGATATATTCGACATTATCGAGCGCATTAACGCCGACGGCGTGACGGTGCTGCTCATTGAGCAGAACGCGAACGCGGCGCTACGCATCGCCCACAGGGGCTATGTGCTTGAAACCGGGCATATTATGCTCACCGGCACCGGCAAGGAGTTGTTGGAAAACGAGGAAGTCAAGCAGGCTTACCTGGGCAAAAGCAACAAGTAACAAATAATTGCAGCAATCTCGGTTAGACTAAACTCCGGCGGATATAGCCGGAGTTTTTTTGTGGGAGCTGTGGCATGGATAACATCTATACGGATCTTGCGCGGGAAGCGCGGGAGATCAACCCCAGTATACCAGGGGTTGCGGAGCAGGACGAGCAGCGGGATGATATTGAAATTTCCAGAATCGAGGTACAGACTGGGGAGGCGGCGCGCGCATTGGGGAAGCCCATTGGACGCTATGTTACAATAGAAGCCCCCGCGCTTTCCCAGCGGGATACAGAGGTATTCCGCAAGGTGTCTCAAATTGTGTCGGAGGAGCTTGCGAGCTTGCTGCCCGATGGCAGCATCAACGGCAGCATATTGGTGGTGGGGTTGGGCAACCGCTTCATCACGCCGGACGCGCTAGGTCCGCGCGTGGTGGAAAAAACATTCGTGACCCGTCATATCACGCAGCACCTGCCCGATATCATCGGCGAGCCCATGCGTTCGGTGGCGGCAGTCTCTCCCGGGGTACTGGGGACCACGGGTGTGGAGACTGTGGAAATGTTAAGGGGGCTGGTGGAGCGCGTCAAACCATCTGCCGTCATCGCGATCGACGCGCTCGCTTCCCGCAGGGCTGCGCGCATCAGTACGGCCATCCAAATTACGGATACCGGCATTCAGCCGGGCTCCGGTGTTGGCAACGAAGGGAGGCTGGGTTTGACGCAGGAGTCGTTAGGTGTCCCAGTCGTCGCTATGGGTGTGCCTACTGTGGTGCTCGCTTCAACCATATCCCAGGATACCATCAGTCTCATTGCGGAGGAAACCAATCTGCGCGGTGAGGAAGAGCGCATGAAAAAGCTCGCGGAGCAGGTTGTCAGCGAGCATTTCGGCCCCATGATTGTCACCCCGAAAGAGATCGACACAATTGTGACCGACATGGCGGGCATTTTATCGGACGGCGTCAATCTGGCGCTGCACAAACCGTATTATGATCAGGTAAAAGAATTGCTGGCGTAGCAAGGAGAAAAACAGCTGCGGGAGGATTTCGATCTCTCACGCGCTAGCATTCAGCTGATTTCTTGACACTTTGAGCCCTGTGGGAGATACCGCGGGGCTTTAATCTGTTTTGGGTAAAAAAAGAAGGCGCTTTTTCCTGACGGAACACGCATCGTGTCCACGCATATGAGTTCAAACTGGCGCATACGTTTTTACATGGACAGGATGTGGACAAAACGCGGCGGCAGGAAAATAAGCAAACCGCAAAAACGGCGGTTAAAGGGGGAAACCTCTTTTTCCGCCGTACGTCTGCGCCTGTTCGCTGCAGCCGCAGTCATTTTGAGTATGCTGGGAATCGCACTATTAAGTTCCGGTTCGGCCACTAGAAGGCTCATGATGATGTCTGTTCCCATGGTATATGCTGCAGAACCTGAAGCGCCGCCCGAACCCGCTATTTCCATTTCCCGCGTGGAAATCATGCCGGACGTCGGAGAGGAGATGCGCATCGAGGTGCTCTCCCCCAAGGCGCAGCCTTCCGTTGAGCTGGGCGGGCCGGAACCACGCATCCTCATCTACCACACCCATACCACCGAGGCGTATGCAGGGACGGAGGACAGTAACTGGCGCACGCGCGACCAAAGCAAGAACATCGTTGCCGTGGGCGAGCTTTTGACGAAGATTTTACGAGAGGAATACGGCTGCAACGTCATATACGATAAAACTGACCACGAGCCTCCCAAGCTTGGCACGGCGTATTCACGCTCGGAAGTAACCATGAAAAAGTATAAGCAGATGTACCCTTCCCTTACCATGTTCATTGACGTCCACCGCGATGCGGGCAAGGGGCTAGTAACCGAAATCGACGGTAAGCGCGTTGCAAGGCTGA
>JAEZIE010000228.1 GCA_023416175.1 Bacillota bacterium | reverse complement strand
TTGACGATGACGGTGCCCGTCCCCGGCTTTACATACGGCAAAGCGCGCAGCGCCTCCAGCTTTTCAAACGCGAGCACGACATCCGCCTGTTCCTGCTCGACCAAAGTAGAGTACACCGGCTCTGTGGCGCTCATGCGCACGTATGTCACCACGCTTCCGCCGCGCTGGCTCATACCGTGCACCTCGCTCACCCGAACGTCATAGCCAAGCTGCAACGCAATATGGCCCAGAATTTTGCTGGCGAGCAGCGTTCCCTGCCCGCCCACGCCGACGATCACGATTCCTATCATAAAGAGTAAGCCTCCGTCCTGTCAAAATGGCCGCTGATTAAAGTCTGCGGACTTTAATCAGCGGGTTTCCCGTAGGTTAAAAGTGCTTTTACGCACTTTTTTCCGCAAATCTGACGCGCATGTCGTCAGATTTGATTGAAGCGTGTGGGATTGCGATCCCCCACACCCCCTGAAGTGTGGGCTTGGCGGTTATTATTCAACCGGACCTAATGCACCGAACGGGCAGATTTTGCCGCACAGCCCGCAGCCGACGCACTGGGTGGGGTCCACCCACACGCCTGTTTGCGTCTTGGTGATGGCCGGGCAGCCAATCCTCATGCACATGCCGCAGTTTTTGCACTTTGCGGGGTCGCTCCAATAACGCACGCCAGTGGGTTTGATGATGAGCGCGCAGGGCCTGCGGGTGATGACGACGGAGAGCTCCTCGCGCGCGGTTTCCTCGCGCAGCGTTTTCTCTAAGAGCTTCACGTCAAAGGGGTCTACGACTTTCACATGCTTCACGCCCAACGCCTCGCAGAGCTTTTCAATATTCAGCTGCGGGGCGGTTTTTCCGTGGATATCAAGGCCGTTTGAGGGGTTGTTCTGGTGCCCCGTCATGCCGGTAATGGCGTTGTCCGCAATGACGATGGTGCCGACGGACTGGTTGTATACCATGTTCAATAAGCCCGTCATACCGCTGTGGGCAAACGTGCTGTCGCCCAATACCCCCACCATCTTCTTCGCGCTTTCTTTTCCAAGCGCTTTTTCCATGCCGTGCGCCATGCCGATGGAAGCGCCCATGCAAAGGCAGCTGGCGGCGGCGGAAAGCGGCGGGTTCGCGCCCAGGGAATAGCAGCCGATATCCGAATGGACGGTCAGTTTCAGCTTGTTGAACACATAAAACAGCCCCCGGTGCGGGCAGCCCGGGCACAATACGGGCGGCCTCACTGGAACGTCCTCTGTTACCGTCGGGCCGGGTTCAGGGGCGTTTGCAAACTTCGCCGCGATTTTTCTTGCAAAAAGCTCGCCCTGCACGCCGGTTTTGTCCTTGCCCGAGCAGGGGATGCCCATGGCCTTAATGGCGTCCTCAAAGAACGGTTCCATGTCCTCTATGACATAAAGCGTTTCAACGCGTGCTGCAAACTCGCGGATAAGCGACTCGGGCAGAGGATAAGCAAGCCCCAGCTTCAAAACGGAAGCCTCGGGCAGCGCTTCTTTTACATAGTTATAGGCAGCGCCGCTTGTCACAACGCCAATCTTTTTATCCGCCCATTCAATGCGGTTGACGGGCAGCGTGCCTGCGGCCTCGGCAAGGCGCTTTTCCCGCGCTTCCACAATAAGATGCCGCTTTTGCATATTGGAAGGCACAGTCAGGTATTTTTCCTGCCGCTTTACATAGGGCAAAAGCTCCCGTTCTTCGGGTTCAAGAAGCTCCACCGCCGAGCGGGCGTGGGCAATGCGCGTCGTCACGCGGACGACGACGGGGGTATCGTAAGTTTCGCTCAGTTCATACGCAAACTTGGTGAAATCCTTGCACTCCTGGGAGTTGGAAGGGTCCAGCACCGGCACGTGCGCGGCGCGGCAGAGCATGCGGGTATCCTGCTCATTCTGGGAGGAATGCATGCCCGGATCGTCTGCCACAACGATGACCATTCCGGCATTCACGCCGGTATAGGAGGAGGTGAACAACGGATCCGCCGCAACGTTGAGGCCGACATGCTTCATACATGCCATGCTGCGCGCGCCGCCCAAAGAAGCGCCGAACGCGACTTCCACGGCGACCTTTTCGTTGGGCGCCCATTCGGAATAAATGCAGTCGTAACCGGCAACGGCCTCATTGATCTCGGTGCTGGGCGTTCCGGGATAGGCGGACGTCACGCGCACGCCTGCCTCATATACGCCACGGGCGATCGCTTCATTGCCTAACAAAAGCTCTTTCAAAATATGATCCTCCATCCGGCGGTGAAATGACATGCGGTGCAGTTCGTACATCTGTATGCTCATGCAGGATAATGTGAATATCCTTGCATTTATACAAGTATATCGTTCGTAATTGCAGAATGATAGCGTGCACGGAAGAATAGATAATATATAGTTATATTGTAGAATCATCATCCTTGTCCCGTTTGAACAGTTGAAAGGAATGTATTGCAAACATGCAGTTGGGGCAAAAACACCTTATAAAAATTCAATAGGGTACTCTTTTTCCGGAACATGCATATGCTTGTAACCGGCCGCCTAACGGTAAAATCCAGGATTTGCATGCTCAAAATGCCGCTGTGAAAGCGGCGCAATGCCCCCGCGCGATTGCACAAAGGCGGCAAGTGCGATAAAATAAACATAGTATAAGGCTTACTCTGCCCATAGTATGCGGTCAGGGAAGCCGCGTGGTGTAAGAAGGGAAGTGCCTGTTTTAGATATGCAGCCAATGCCGCAGCAGTTTAGTGGCCTGCCCATAGAGCGGGATGTCGCAATGCGTACGCTTACCACCTTCCGCCTGGGCGGTCCTGCCGATTTTGTGCTGCGCGCGCAGGATGAAAATCAGGTGTTTTTGGCATACCGTGCTGCAGATGAGCTGCATATGCCCGTATACGCCATCGGCAACGGCTCCAACCTCATTGTGCGGGATGGCGGCATCCGGGGGCTGGTCATCGTGATCGGCGAACAGATGGCGTCAATCAAAAAAGAAGGTACGCTTCTTACGGCAGGCGCAGGAATTCCGCTGACGGATCTTGCGTGGGAAGCCGTGCGGTTGGGACTAGGCGGCCTCGAGTGGGCCTGCGGCATCCCCGGAACGCTTGGCGGCGCATGCGCCATGAACGCAGGCGCTTACGGCGGGGAGATGAAACAGGTGCTTAAATCCTTGCGGTACCTGGAGGATGGCCGCATCGTGGAAAAGGGCTTTTCGGACGATGAAATGGGCTACCGCACCAGCGCATACTGTGCGCCCGGGCGAATCGTGCTTTCGGCGACGCTTTCCCTCATTCCTGACGACGGGGGCGCAAAAACCCGGCAGGAAGAGTATCTTGCGCGGCGCAGGGAGAAGCAGCCGCTGGAATACCCGAGTGCGGGCAGCGTTTTCAAGCGCCCGCCGGGGTGCTTCGCGGGGGCGCTGATTGAAAGCGCCGGGTTAAAAGGGCTTCGTGTGGGTGGCGCTGAGGTCAGCGTCAAGCATGCGGGCTTTATTGTAAACGTCGGGGACGCCACAGCACACGATGTGCTCGAACTGATTGAAGAGGT
>JAEZIE010000192.1 GCA_023416175.1 Bacillota bacterium | reverse complement strand
GTAAAGCTTGCGACGGACGTGAAGCACGGCATACTGGATACGGAGGTTACCATCCGCTCCAAGGATGAGCTGCTGGATCTTTATAACGCGGTTAGCGACATCCGCGCCACCTCCAAACTGCTTGTGGCCGATTCCATCCTGCTCACAGAAGCGGCGGTGGCGGGCCGACTGAAAGAACGCGTAGACGCCGGACAGCATGAAGGCGAATACAAACGCCTGGTGGAGGGCATCAACAGTACGCTCGACGCCATCGTGGAGCCTGTTGTCGAAGTGATCGGTATGCTCCAGCAGATGGAGAACGGCAACCTGGATGTGCGGATCGATAAAGAGTACCAGGGCGAGTTCGCCGTGGTACGCGATTCCCTGAACGACACCATGGACGCGCTCAACCGGTATATTTCTGAGACCCGGCGCGTATTGGGCGCCGCAGCGGAGGGCGACCTGACGCAAACCATTTTCTCTGAATTCAAAGGAGATTTTGATGAACTCAAAGAATCGGTCAATGCCATTGTAGAGACGCTCAACACCACGTTCTACGGCATTAGCGCAGCCGCCGAACAAGTGGCCTCCGGCACCCGCCAGGTGGCGGACGGCAGCCAGGCAATTTCCCAGGGCGCGACAGAACAGGCGAGCGCCATTGAGGAACTGACGGCGACCATTACCCAGCTAGCCGCGCAAACCAAGGAGAACGCAAAGAGCGCAAACCATGCAAACGATCTGTCCATTGCCGCCAAGGAGGAGGCCGCGAGGGGCTCCTCCCGCATGCAGGAAATGCAGCGCGCAATGGAAGAGATCAACGAAGCCTCCGAAAATATCGGGAACATCATCAAGGTAATCGACGATATCGCGTTCCAGACCAATATCCTTGCGCTCAACGCCGCGGTGGAAGCCGCGCGCGCAGGCCAGCACGGGCGTGGGTTCGCCGTGGTGGCGGAAGAAGTACGCAACCTCGCTTCCCGCAGCGCGCAAGCCGCAAAGGAGACCACCGCGCTAATTGAAAGCTCCATCAAAAAAGCGGAAGCCGGCACCAAAATAGCGGACAGCACGGCGGCCTCGCTTGCAAGCATCGTGGCCGGCGTTGAGAAAACCGTGGAACTCATCGGGCAGATTGCCGTAGCATCCAACGAACAGGCAACGGGCATCATGCAGATCAACCGCGGAATCGACCAGCTTTCCGACGTGGTGCAGAACAACTCCGCCACGGCGGAGGAAAGCGCCGCCACCACCGAAGAGCTTTCCGGCCAGGCAACCATGCTCAAGAGCATGGTTGCCGAGGTAAAACTCAAGGGCAGTGCTGCTATTGAAGACGAAGCGGAGCCCGCCCAGATCATGCCAAAAGCGCCCTCCCCTACACCCGCACCGGATTTGAACGACGAGGAATTCGGTAAATATTAAAGCCAAAACCAACAAGCGCCCTGCGGAATGTTTTCCGCAGGGCGCTTTTGTATCTAAAAATTCAAACCGCCATCAACAGAATCGGCCAAACTTTAGTGTGGGTACGCAGGAAACTCTCCATCGATTCGATATGCCTTTCCTGACCGGGTATGGCGTTAAAAAAGCGGAACTGCCCCGCGCCCGCATCCGCAAAGGCAACATAATGTAAGCCGGTTCTGTGGCGGTATAGCAGCATGCCTGCGCGTAAGCCATCCATTGTAAGGCGGAGCGCTTTCTTTCGACCGAATACATATGTGAGGGCAGGAAACTCCTGCCGCTTTAAAAAGCGATAAAGCCGGAATGGGCCCGTGCCCAGCATGCCCCGGCCAATCCCGCGGCCGCTCAATGCGGCATGAATATACGGCCAGTGCGTATCCCTCCCCATGGCGCGTAAAAAATTATATGCAGCAATCCACCCGCACCCGCTTTCCTTGGAGGTGCGCAATCCATAAGGCACATCTTCCAGTTTATGCTGGTTGATGAGGTATCCATCATCGGAAAAGGCTTCGCGATTGATATCCATTGTGTAACCTCGTATGCTCTCCACTAAGATTCTCTGGTTAATATATATATCGGTTTAAGCAAGCGGTTACTAACACAATGCGCTGCCAAAGAAAAAAGGACGGGCATGCAGCCCGTCCTTCCTGTACTTTTGCATGTACTGCGGTTTTACTTCCCCTTCGCGTACGCTTTTGCCGCGCGTACGAATCCAGCGAACATGGGATGGGCGCTGTCGGGCCGGGATTTGAACTCCGGATGAAACTGCACGCCGACAAAGAACGGATGCGCGGGAATCTCCATGATCTCCGCGAGCCTACGCTCCGGATTCCAGCCGGTAATGCGGACGCCGTTTTCTTCGAGCGCCGGAACAAAGCCGTTGTTGATTTCATAGCGGTGGCGATGGCGCTCGCGGATCATACCCGTTCCATAGAGCTGTTCCGCCAGAGAGCCGGGTGTGATTTCGCAGGCGTAGCCGCCCAAGCGCAGCGTACCGCCGATGCGGATGCTCCCCTCTTCATCCATGTGGTTGCGCTGATCCGGCATAAGCGCCACGACGGGATGGGTGGTATTTGGGTCCACCTCAGTGGTGTGGGCGTCCGCAAAGCCAAGCACATTGCGTGCAAACTCGACGATTGCCATCTGCATGCCCAAGCAAATGCCAAAGAAGGGAATGTTGTTTTCCCGCGCATAGCGGATGGCCGCCATTTTGCCCAATAGCCCGCGCTCTCCAAAGCCGCCGGGCACGAGTATGCCGTCGATGCCTGATAAATGTGCTTTCACGCCGTCCCGCGTGACGTCCTCGGCGTCCACCCAGCGGATGTTGACTTCCACATTTGCGGCGATGCCGCCGTGGTGAAGCGATTCCGCAACGGAAAGGTACGCGTCGTGCAGGGCTACATATTTGCCGACGATTGCGATCTCACACTTGCCATCCGGGTGCAGCTCGCGCTCCACCATCGCTGCCCAGTTGCAAAGATCGGGCTTGGTGGCGGGCAGCAGCAGACGCTTTAACACAGCGTCACACAGCCCGTTGCGCTCCAATAACAGCGGCACTTCGTACAGCGAGCGGGCGTTGAGGTTTTCAATGACACAGTCCTCGGATACGTTGCAGAAGAGCGCAATCTTTTCCTTCATGCTCTGGGGAATGGACCTGTCGCTGCGGCAGACGAGAATATCCGGCTGAATGCCGATGGAAAGGAGCTCTTTAACCGAATGCTGCGTGGGCTTGCTTTTGAGTTCCCCCGCCGCCGCGATATACGGTACCAGCGTGACATGAATAAAGCAGCAGTCCCCTGGCGAGCAATCCGTCTTCAACTGGCGGATGGCCTCCAAAAACGGCTGGCTTTCGATATCGCCCACCGTACCGCCGATTTCGATGATAAGGACATCGGGCTTGACTTCCTCCACCACGCGGTACACCCTTGCCTTGATTTCATCCGTGATATGCGGGATGACCTGCACGGTACCGCCAAGGTAGCCTCCCTGGCGTTCGCGCTCGATAACGGTGGAGTATACCTGCCCTGTCGTCGTATTGTTTGCGCGGGTGAGCTGTTCGTCTATAAAGCGCTCATAATGGCCGACATCAAGGTCTGTTTCCGCACCGTCGTCGGTGACGTACACCTCGCCATGCTGGTATGGGTTCATGGTTCCCGGGTCCACATTGATATAAGGATCAAGCTTGCAGATGGAGACGGAATGGCCGCGCGCCTTAAGTAGCCGCCCCAACGATGCCGCCGTAATCCCTTTGCCCAGCGATGATACCACGCCTCCCGTTACAAATACCAGCTTGGTTGCCATACGTTCCTCCTGTGCTTATACTTTTTTCGGCTATGTAAAGGGCACCGCTGCCCTTTGAAAGGCCTTGATGCTGTTCTATAAAAAAAATAAAAAACGCCTCCATCATCAGGAGGCGTTTTAGGCGTTTCTTTCGAGCCCTTATTAGTATAGCACCGCAACGGATGCCCCGCAAGATTTTTTTAGCGCTGTCTTTCTTCCAATTGCCCCGCCGTGAGGCACGGATTCACGGGGCAGATTTTTTCCGTCGTTCGTTCCCGCTACTATTCCGCCTGAGAGATGCGGACTTCCCCGGACGTAGTTTTAATGGAAAGCGTCGCTGTGGGGTTTTCGCCCACCTGCCCGGTAGCATGCTTGCCGCTCTTGTCATAGGAGAGCGGCATGTCGCAATCGATATCGCCGGAAGTGACGGAAGCTTCAATATTGACGGCTGCTTCCTTCACAAGCTCAATAGACACGGTGCCCGAGGTTACGCGCACATTCATGTCGCCCTGGGGCAGCGCGGAGTCGATTTTGACATTGCCGGACTGCGTCCCTATTTCACCGTAGCCGGTAAACTGATCCACACTTATGTTCCCCGACGTGGTGGAAATATCCTGTTCGCCGCCCGAAACGCTGCCCACGCGGATGTTGCCGGAGGAGCTTCCGATTGAGCCGATTCCCGCCACGGCCTCCATTGTAATATCGCCGGATGTCATGCCAATCTCATAATGCGCGCTCTTAACTTGAGATAGCCTGATGTTGCCTGACGTCACGCCAAGGGCGAAGTCCTCCGCCTGTATGGTTCCGCCGCGTAAGTCGCCGGAGCTCAGGTGCAGCTTTACCGTTTTGAGCGTGAGTTCCTCGGGCAGGGTCATATTGCCCGAAGCAGTTTTCATCTTAAGTGCCTCTGCATATTGTTCCGGAAGGTATACTTCCAGCTTCCGAAACACATTGATGGATCCGAGGTTAAACGGAAACACGCTCACGTGCGGCTGGCTTT
This sequence comes from Bacillota bacterium, assembly GCA_023416175.1. Lineage (GTDB taxonomy): Bacteria > Bacillota > Clostridia > Christensenellales > CAG-138 > JAEYLA01. The sequence goes on along the minus strand of JAEZIE010000192.1, from coordinate 3,746 downwards.
GAACAACAATGCGCCCGGCTTCCGCAGAGGATACAAAGCGTTCATCCGGCAGCAGCTCGCGGTTAGAGAGCAGCTTTACCCGCAGCTCATCTTCCTTGGTCAAATACAGCTCAATATCCATGCTGGAAAAATCAAATTCCAGCTCGTTTACTGCGCTGAGCGAAAAGCTTTCCTCCTGCACAGTCCGAAGATCCCCCCAAAAGTCTGTATTCCATGCATTTTTTCCGCTGGCCGCCTTACTCGTCAACATGGCAAGCGCGCTGAGCAAAAATATCGCAACTGCTCCCCAGATGATAATCCTGATGATAATGCTGTTCCGGTTACTCATGACGGTCCTCCCGAAGCCGGAACACCAGCTTGATGATTGCTTCCACCGCCGCGGCTATGAGGAATATGATCCACGAGAAGGCCCAGGTACCGGGGAGCAAAAATCCAATCAGAAAATAGAGAATCACCGTCACCAGCCACAGGATAGAGGAAATGGATTTACGAAGCGCCTCGTTCCTGCTGGAAACGGACTTCCATTGCTTAAACTCCTCCACCAGCGTATCGTCCGCCTTTACATACTTGGGGCGGGATAAAAAGTGATATACCAACATGCAACTGGCCGCCACAACCATGGCGATCATAATCACCGTCATAATAACGGGGTTCAGGTGGAGCGCCGCCACGCCCAGTATCAGCACCAGTACGCCCAGCATAATGAGGGCTAATGCGCTCGTTACGATTGTAGCCGTCTTTTTTCTCTGGCGTTGTACTTCCGAGTGATCCATAACATCCGTCTCCTTTAATCCTCTTATCAATTCATCGACATCTCCGATGCCGTTGACAACATTTTTGAGCGCTTCCTCCTCCGAAATACCCTGTGCAATCAGATCGCTAAATTTTTCGTTGAGGTTGCCTAAAAGTTCCTCTTGGAGCTCCATTGCCCTGCGGGTCTTTGGCGCATCCGCAAATAGCCGCTCTACCGTTACGCGTAATTTTTCGTTCATGGTTTGCTCCCCCTACAGCAAGCTGTCGATTAGCGTCTTGGCCTCTTGCCAGTCCGCTTTGTTCTTTTCGTACGCCGTTCTGCCGGAAGGCGTAATCGAGTAATACCTGCGCCGTGCGCCTGTCGTTTCATCCCCCCAGTAGGAATAGATGAGCCCGGCAGCTTCCAGCCGCCGGAAGGCGGAGTACAGCGTAGCCTCCTTGGCCTCGTATGCGCCGCCGGTCCTTTCCTGTATGGCCTTATTGATCTCATACCCGTAGCTATCCTTATTAAGAAGCTGCGCAAGTATGATGGTATCCGTATGGCCGCGTATCAGATCCGCCGTAATAGACAATCTGACGCCTCCTTCCTATTTTTTCCTAACGTGTTATATCATAATATGCAATACCTCGCCTGTCAAGGTATATTTTTTTATAAAATATATCAAATGTGAAAAAAATCGCTTGTCCGTTTCCATTTCTGCGCAATTGCTTTATACTATTACCATACAAGCAAAGGAACTTATAAACCGGAAAAAGGAAGCGTGAGATTTTCGTCCGCCGCTAGGAACCGGAACGAGGCGTAGCAGCGCTACGCCGAATGGAAGGTGACACCGCGGTGGGCGTTAAGAGCCGCTGAACTTTCCGGTTTATAAGTGGAATTGCTGTAAGCAAAGGGGGCTACTGCATGTCGCTCAAAGATATGCCCTGCCAGGAAGGCTGCCTTACGCTGTTTGGCGCGCTCAACCGTCTTACGGTGCTCCGGGATTCGTTGGAGGAGCCGCCGTTTGTATGCCTTGCCTCGATGCTCTCACATCTGATGCAGAATGATCCGCTTGCCGCAGCAAAGGAATACCATGCGCTTTGCGCCGCCCTCATTACCGGCGGCTATCGCCGCGTAAGCGGGGATCTATTTCGGGATTTTTTGGTATGGGTATTGACCGAGCGGGAAAACGCGTTTTCCGCCGCCGCAGCGCGCGGCGTGTGGGACGAGCCTCTCTCCACCGCCATGCGCGCCGACTTAAAGCGCATGGACGTACTCTTTTCCCTCAACAGCGTCATCGCCAAGCGATGGATCGGTGAAAAAGCACGCGAACAAAGAAACCCCCGCCGTGCGCAGCAGAAGGATAATATCAGCGTGCTTTCCTCCGCCGTTTGGGGGGGCACCGCCAACCGGCCGCTGCCGCAGGCCGCACCCGCGGCCGTTCCGCCCCCGACTCCCGAGCCCCTTCCGCTGCCGATCGACGAAAACGACTTTATCAGCTGGCGCTACCAGACGGAGGAGCAGAAGGATCCGTATGCCGCCGATCCCTCACTGGAGGAGCTGTATTTAAGGCTCGATACCTCGACCGACCGTGGACTGCTGCTGGATGATCTTTGGAATTATGCCGCAACTTGCGGGTATGGCGTGTTTACGCGGTATCGGCTGTTCTTGATGGAGGAGGACGGAACGCTCTCCGGCCTCTCCGCACAATACCTGCCCGAAGAGGACGCGTTCACGTTCTATCAGGCCCAGCGCGAGCAGGCCATGCACAACGCCATCCGTTTTATGCGCAATGAACAGGCGCAGAACTTTTTATTGACTGGTGGCGCAGGCGCGGGCAAGACCACGCAGATTCTTGCGCTTGCCCGGGAGCTGCCCGAGCTTCGGCTGGTCTACTGCCCGCCGGGGCATTTGCCCGGCTTAACGCGCACGTTGCCGCAGCTTTTAAAACAGCCTCTGAAGTTCCTGCTGTTCCTGGATGAGTTCGATTCGTTAGACCCCGCGTGGCCCAAGCTTCGCGCGGCGCTTTCGCTGACGCTTTTGACGGAAACAAACCTCCTGGTCTGCGCCGCGGCAAGAAAGGCGGAGGACGCGTTCTTCCCGCTGCGCATCAATCTGCCCCCACCGCAATTGAAGGAATTTATTGAACTTGTCCAGTTTAAGCTGCTGCGGGAGGGCAAGGATGTGGATGTGGACAGTATCCAGAACGCCTGCATCGATTATGCGGCCGCCGCCGGGGTGAATGGCGGTTCCCCGCTATCCTTCCGCTCCGCCGCCGCAATCGCGCAGGAACTGCTGGGAAAATAACGCGGGCCATAGACCGCGCGCGGCCCGCATAGTATTTTAGGTACGGTATTATTTTAGTTGAAGAGAGGTATCGCTATGGATGGTATGACGCCTTATCCGCCTCTTACTCGTGCGCCGCTTCGCCTGCGGGGGATGTTTGGTATTGCCTGGCAGCTTTACAAGCGCGGGTTCTGGCCGATGTTTTTCATGTCCCTCTTATTGGTCGGCTTGCCCGTACTTCTGTTAATGCTTCCCTATTTCTCCATGATAAACATGGTTTTACCGGATATTCAAAGCGACTTTGCCCAGTTCGGCCAGTTAAGCAGCCTCTCTTCGGGAGCCGGTTTCCAGCAATTGAGCGCAATACTGGGGTCCCTGCTGCTGATGTGTGTCGTGCTCCTTTTGGTTACATTCCTGTGTGGGCCCATGTATCAGGGCGCAATATATTTGGAAATGGAGGAACGCATGGAAGGACGCTCGGGCACATTGGGGCAGCTGTTCCGTTACGCCCTGCCCATAGGACTCAAGCGTTTCTACACTACATTTCTTGCGCTGTTTGTGATCCAGTTAGGAATCAACATGGTGACTTCCTTCATAAATTCGTTAGGTGCTGTCGGTGCGATATTCTCAGTTTTGCTTGACTCGCCAAACGTGCCCACGCTCACGTCCAGCTTCCTCTCGATGGGCATTCCTACGTTGCTTGCACTGCTGGTTGGCCTGTGCGTGG
>JAEZIE010000186.1 GCA_023416175.1 Bacillota bacterium | reverse complement strand
CTTTGCGGACGCCGTGATTGATGGCCTCTCGCAAGGAGACATTGAAATCGGCTACAACAATCTGGATAGCACCCGCCTGCCCCGCAAGGAAATCGAGGGTGCTGCCATCGAGCTTTGGCAGCGCCGGAAAAAGCACTAATAACTTGTTAGAAATAAGAGACCTGCGGAAATTCATCCGCAGGCCTTTTGCATGAAATGGTCTCCAATCAGGAAAGTTCGAACGCGCCGGTATAGAGCTGGTAGTACTTGCCGCGCTGTTCGATCAGGTCGTCATGATCCCCGCGCTCAATAATGTGTCCATTCTCCAGGACCATAATGGCGTTGGCGTTTCGAACGGTGGATAGCCGGTGGGCGATAACGAATACCGTGCGCCCCTGCATGAGCTGATCCATGCCTTTTTCAATGAGCGCTTCCGTGCGGGTGTCGATGGAGCTTGTGGCTTCGTCCAGTATCAGCACCGGCGGGTCGGCGAGCGCCGCGCGGGCAATGGCAAGAAGCTGCCGTTGGCCCTGGCTCAGGTTCGCGCCGTCGGCGGTGATCATGGTATCGTAGCCTTCGGGCAGATGGCGGATAAAGGAATCCGCATTGGCCAGCTTCGCCGCCCGTCTGACTTCCGCTTCGGTGGCGTCAAGCCGCCCATAGCGGATATTTTCCATCACAGTGCCGGTGAACAGGTGCGTATCCTGCAGCACGATCGCAAGCGAGCGCCTGAGATCGGCCTTTTTGATGTCGTTGATATTGATGCCGTCGTACAAAATCCGGCCTTCGTTCACATCATAGAAACGGTTGATGAGGTTGGTGATAGTCGTCTTACCAGCACCCGTGGAGCCTACGAATGCGATCTTCTGGCCCGGCTTTGCATAGAGAGTCATATCTTCAAGGACCGGTTTCTCGGGCACATACCGGAAATCCACATCCTCAAGCCGTACATCGCCGCATACTTCCGTATAGGTAACAGTACCGTTTTCTGCAGTCTTCTTCCATGCCCAAGTGCCGGTGCGCTTGCTGCTTTCCATAAAAGAGCCATCCGCATTCTTTTCCACATAAACAAGAGCAACCGTGCCTTCGTCGAATTCCTGCTCCTGATCGATCAGCTCGAATATGCGTTCTGCCCCGGCAAGGGCCTGCAGCACTGCGTTGAACTGCTGGGACACTTGTATGATTGGCTGTGAAAACGAGCGGGTATACTGCAAAAACGCCGCAAGCGTACCAATGTCAAGCCCATAGCTTACCACAAGCAATCCTCCCGTCATTGCAGTGAGCGCGTAATGCACATAGGAAAGGTTGTTCATGACGGGCATCAAGATGCTGGCAAACGTGTTTGCGCCCCGCGCGGATTTATAGAGTTCGTCATTGAGATTGTCAAAGCGACCCTTGACTTCCTCCTCACGCGAAAATACCTTGACCACCTTCTGGCCTTCTATCATTTCTTCAATGTACCCGTTCGCGGCCCCGATTGCCTCCTGCTGCCTGCGGAAGTACATGCCGCTACGTTTGCCTAACACCTGCACCGACCAGAGCATGACGCCAAGCATGACGACCACCAGTACGGTAAGTACCGGGCTCAATATAAGCATCACGACAAATACGCTGATTACTGTGAGCGTGGAAGAAATAATCTGCACGAAGCTTTGCCCCAGGAACTGGCGAAGCGTATCCGTATCATTGGTATACCGGCTCATCAGTTCGCCGTGGGTGTGTGCATCAAAATACTTGAGCGGCAGCTTCTGCATGTGCGCGAACAAATCGTTACGAATGCTGTTGAGGGTGCCTACGGATACGTTAATCATCAGCCGGTTATAGAGGTATGCTGCGCCAACGCCCACAGCGTAGACAACCCCAATGCGCAAAAGCATTGTCGCGAGCGGCGTAAGATCCGGGTTTTTCTGGCCGACCAACGGCAGAATAAAATCGTTAATCAGCGGCTTTAAAAAATAGGAACCTGCAACGGAAGCGCCCGTGCTGATGAGTACGCTGACGAGCACAACCACCAGCTGTATTTTATATGGCTTTAGGTACCCCAAAATACGCTTTAACGTGCCCATTGCGTTTTTGGGGCCCTTGCCCTTTCCACCCATTCTGTTATGCTCATGCCCTGGCATATTCATCCACTCCTTTGCGCTGGGAAGCAAAGACTTCACGGTATATTTCGCTGTTTTGCAAGAGTTCCTCATGGGTACCCACCGCGCTCAAGCGCCCTTCATCGAGCACAACGATCTGATCTGCATCCATGATGGAAGCAACACGCTGCGCGATGATTATGGTGGTCATTCCCTCCAACTCTTGCTTTAGGCCGCTGCGGATGCGGCGGTCGGTATCGGTATCAACAGCGCTTGTGCTATCGTCCAGTATCATGATCTTAGGGCGCTTAATGAGCGCGCGGGCGATGCACAACCGCTGCTTCTGGCCGCCGGAAAGGTTAACGCCACCCTGTCCAAGCTCCGTATCGTAGCCTTTGGGGAAGCCCATGATAAAATCGTGCGCCTGGGCAATACTGCAGGCCCGTTCAACCTCTTCATCCGTAGCTTCCGCGTTGCCCCATTTGAGGTTTTCACGTATGGTGCCGGAAAACAGGACGTTGTTTTGCAGCACAATGGCGACACTATCCCGCAATGCTTTCAGATCATAACTGCGCACATCGTTCCCGCCCACAAAAACGCCGCCCGCTTCCACGTCATAAAGACGCGGGATCAACTGCACCAATGTGGTCTTGGCCGAACCTGTCGCACCCATTATGCCAACCGTCTGCCCTGCCGGAATGGTTAGGTCAATGTCGCTAAGCGTCGGCTCGCCTGAGCCCGCGCTGTAACGGAAGCGCACGTTTTTGTATGTGACACTGCCATCCGGCACTTCCTGTATGCCATCCTTTGGGTTGACGATATCCGTCTTTTCCTCGAGCACCTCGGCAATACGCGCAAAGGAAGCGCGGGTGATGACGATCATCATGAATACCATGCCCATCATCATCAAAGACATTAAAATCTGGGTGGTATAACTGATAAAGCTCATCAGATCGCCGGTGAGCATGGTACCGTTTATGATACGTACGCCGCCAAACCAGGAGATAGCGATCATACACCCGTACATCACCAGCATCATGGCAGGCATGATCCAGATGACGATACGTTCGGCCGCGTACTGTAGGGACATGACTTTCGTGGAAACCTCGCGGAATTTTTCCGTCTCATGGTTCTCACGCACAAATGCCTTGACCACGCGGATGCCTATGAGGTCCTCCTGGACGTTGCGGTTCATTTTGTCATATTCAGCCAGCATCTTTTTAAACCGTGGATACGCGTTGGACATCACAAACGCCAACGTTCCGCCCAGCACGGGTACCGCAATCAGGAATACCGTTGCAAGTTCGGTGTTGATGGAAACGGCCATAATAACCGCAAACACAAGCATGACCGGTGCGCGAACCGCAAGGCGCAATGTCATCATAAATGTGTTTTGAACACTGGTGACGTCGGTGGTCAGCCTTGTTACAAGGCTTGCCGTGCTGAATCGGTCAATGTTGGAAAAGGAAAAATCCTGTATCCTAGCAAACAGCCCACGCCTGATATTCTGCGCAAACCCCGCGCCCGCCGTAGAGGACAGGCGGGAGGTCAACATGCCAAAGCACAGCGACAGAAACGCCATGCCGATCATAATCAGGCCAATTTTGGTAATGTACGCGATATCCCGGTTCGCAACGCCGATATTGATGATGCGCGACATCAGGAAGGGAATTGTCACTTCCATGGCCACTTCCAGTATCATCGTAATCGGCGATAGAATGGTTTGCTTTTTGTATGCGCCCAAGTAGCGCATGAGCGTTTTTAGCATGCTTATTTATCCCCCAGTTTGTTTCCATGCATTTTGTGTTTAAGATGCATGAGAAACATAAAATCCAATTGATCCAAATCCAGCTTGGCGTGCTGTGCAGCGTTTGTGACCAACTTCCCGAGCAGGGAGGAAAGCGTATCCATCTCCTCAATGGAAAGAACAGAGAACACTTCTGCATCCATCTCAATAAACTTTTCCTTGCATGCTGCAGAGACCTGTTCACCTTTTGTTGTCAAATACAGCCGGTTACAGCGCTGGTCTTCCTCCGTCCGCTTTTTCAGGAGCCCGTCCCGCTGCATCCGTTTCGTGGATTGCGCGACCGAAGACGGGGACACGAGCAGGGCTTCCGCAATCTGCACTTGCGTACATCCCGGATTTTGCCGGATATGCTCAAGCACAGGAAGCTGGCCGCGGTGCAGCGGCAAAGCTTCCATCGCCTTACGGTGTAACACCCGGCGCAAGCAAAAAAGCTGTTCCAACTGCAGCACTGCGTCCAAGTGACGTTCGGGCATTCTAGTCCTCCTTTATTTAGTGAAGTGCTTCATTGTTACGTACTTAACCATTATGCTCCTGCAATTTTTTATTGTAAAGAGGCGAATATGTCGCGAATGTAAAAAAAACGCATTAGAATTGTCATACCACAGTCTTCGCCCTCCTGCGGTATGCTATGGGCCGTAAGGCTCAGCCCTCTCGCTATAAAATAATCTATCGCGACGGCCGCAGACCTTGTGTCCGAGGCGTCCCCGCCGAGGGCACGCCGCCGCAGGTGCGATACCTAAAGAATATTAAGATATATGAAAAGGGCGTCTATGACGCCCTTTTTACATTCCAATCTCAATTTACTGCTGCTCTGCAGGGCCTGCGGGTTGCTCGGAAGCGTCCTGCGCAGGAATCACGCCAATGGCCTCCGCGGGCAATTCTACCGTGGGAAAGTTTTTCTTTGCACGAAGCGTATAGAAAAGGCTCAATGCCGCAAACACCAGTACAATTCCTTCGAGTGCAAGAGCGCTCATCGGCACAAAGGAAGGTATGATCACCACAGCCGCATCTACCACTGTATGCGCAAGAATTGCAAATACAAGATATTTCCCGGGCTGCTTCCGTACGAAGCCCGCAAATACCATGACGGAGAAGCCAATGTGCAGCAGCACCGCGAATATCCGCTCTACGCCACCAAGTATGGAGGTAACGGGCGTGAGCGTACCCAACTGAGCCATGACAGTGGCGGCGGTGGCCTCCCCTACCATAGCGACCAAAGTGCCGTTGTTCATGGCAATGTAGAGGATCAGGGAGTTAATCAGCATAAACCCGACCAACAGAATGGCCTCTATTCCACCATGGCCGAAACCAAAAGCTATGGCGTCCACATAACGCCTGTTCTTTTTTAGCAGAAGCTTACAGAATAGAAACCTTGCAACCTCTTCAAACAAGCCTGCGGTAAACCCCAAAAACAACCCATAGGGTACAATGTTTTGGGAAAGCTGCAGCATAAACGGGGTTTGTCCGAACACATTCAAAAGGGGTATGCGGATTAGCACCTGTGAGACGGAAAACGCGAGGACGCCTACGAAGAACGCGCGTCCGATTTTGAGCTTTTTCCGCCGCATGACCAGGAAAGATACGACGGGTAACGCAAAGCAGACAACGATACTTAGAATTAGGCCAATGGTAATCAATGTGGTTTGCATACAGTCCCCTCCAATTTTAAGGGCACAGCGCCCTGATATTCCACATGAACTTCCTTTTTGAAGATGATCCCAGTTATCCCTATCATTGTATCCCTTACCTTTTGTGCATTCAATCGATTTTGAGTAAAAATTCCTAAAATTTCCATGGAGATCGCATCTATTGTAACGGCATGCCATAAGCAGTACTAAAAACCGGTCACAGAAAATTCATATCTCTACCCTAGTTTTTTCGGCCTTTGCTGCGAATGTTGTAGTATCCGAAAAAAAAGTGGGAGAATCGGATATACCAAGTACCAAGGGAGTGAACAAATGATGCGTAAAAAGAAGTATCTGGCGGTACTCGCCCTGCTGCTTGTAGCGGCAATGGTTTCCACAGCTACACTGGCATATGCGCCGAACAACGGCAAATCGTCTGTTCAAGGTGCGCAGCCCGGCGTTAAGAACTCTCAGAAAGACAAAGAGAAGCATGACAACAAGGGCGGTACCCAGGGGCATGGGAATTCCAACCAGGACGGCCAGGGGAAATCCAATCAGGGCAACCAGAAAAAATCCGATCAGAACAGCAACAAGCAAGGCAAAGCCGAAAACCGGAAAGATTCCCTGGACATAGAAGAGATTAAGGCCTCCATTGCGGCAGTTACTGATGCCAGCACACAAAGCAGCCTTACCGCACTGCTAAAAGCGTATGAAACAGCGCTTGCCAATGAAGAAAGCGGAAGAGCTGGCGGCGCCGATAAACAAACTATGAAAGCTTTGGAAGATGCCGTAGCAGCAGCACAGGGCGCTCTGGTTACGGCCCTTGCAGATGCTGGCATTGATGCCGAAGAAAGTAAACCCAATGGCGTTGGCAAGGGGCCGCAGGGACCCAAGCATTTTGACCTTGCTACCATCGAAGCTTCCATCGCCAAGCTGAACAACCCAGAATTGCAGGCCTCCCTTACAGCGCTCGTGAAAGCGTATAAGACCGCGCTTGCCAATGAGCAATCCGGCCTAGCAAACGGCGCGGATGAGGCGACCATTGCGGCATACCGGAAGGCGGCCGAGGACGCCAAGGCTGCTGTATTGAAGGCGCTAACCGGCGCAGGGATTCGCGCTTCAGAGACCACCGCAACACCAAGCTCTCTGCCCAAAGGGCAGCAAAAGAAGCTGCTGAATGTGGATGCAATTGCGGCTTCCATCGCGACTGTGACCGATACCCAAACCCAGGCATCCCTGACTGCCCTAACGGCAGCGTATAAGGCCGCGGTTGCCAATATGGAAAACGCGTGGGCCACTGGGGATGAAGCCACAAAAGAGGCCTCGCGCGAGGCGGTGAAAGCAGCCGAAACTGCCTTGCTCGAGGCGCTTAATGACGCAGGAATCAGCACTGCAGCTAGTCCCAGCTCCATTCAAAAGCCTCCGCAAGAGCAGAGGGTAACAGGCATTTGGGTAGCCGTTGTCAATTGGATTTCCAACCTGTTTGGAAAGCTCACAAAATAAGCGAACCTTCTATGTAGCGGCTCCCCTGCCGTTGGGGAGCCGTTAGCTTTTTCGTATTCCCTGTTTCAGGAATCATTCAGTTCCCCAAAGGCCACGCTGCGCTGTGGCAAGCCGCCGTCTTTTGAGTTCCCTTGTTCACCGGGCTTTCGCTTTGGGTCATTGCACTTGGCTAGCCCTTTGAACTCCCCCAGGGGAACGATCAAGAACCTAAGGCTAAGCCGGATCGTTGACCGGCTCTATCCTTTGGCAGCAAACCGCAAGCCTAAAATCCAAGGCGCAGCCCGCCAGGGCTCTCCTGGCCAGTTTCTTTGGAGCACCCTGGTATGGGGGGCATTATTCCGCCTGGTGCGGAAGAAGGGGGATGAGGCCGTTGCCAAAGGCAGAAAAACGGTATGGCGGACCGTTTGGAAGCCTGAACCGGTATCCGCTTGCGGATGCCTTGGCGCAAAAGTCCAAGTTCGCAATGGGACACATCGTATTCATCATATGACAAACTGCGAACTCTCGGCCAAAGTCTCCCATGTACTGCCTTTAGCATAGCGGCTCTCCGAAAGGGGAGCCGTTATGTTTTACCGCGGACGTAGATGATGTTGGGGATTGCTATCCACTGCGTCCTTTTAAAAATATAAAAGCAAGTTAGGTACAATACCGGTCGCAATTTTGACCGCTGTGCTCCGCATGCCCTTGCGGAGAGTAGCCGAAATAGAAAACGGCTCCCCCGCATCCGAAGGAGCCGCCCTGCCAATCATTGAATTGGATATGATTGCTTGTCTTGGTGGATGACCCGCCATGCCAGTTTGGCCTCTATTTCGCGGGCTTATCTTTACCGCCATTTCCGTTCGACTGCTTGCCGTTCCCCTTATTTCCATTCGAAGACGACGGGTTCGGCGTCTTGTCTTTGCCTTTTGGCGGCTTCGGCTCTTTTTCAGGCTCCGGTTTGGGAGAAATATTCGACGCTTCCTCGTTCTTTTTAGGCGGCTTGCCATGCTTCTCCGCCTCTTCCACAATCTCTTTTACCGGCTTATGAAGCCATTCGTCGTAATCAAAGGGCTTGGAAGGGCGGATATTCTTCTCGAGTTCATCCACAAGCTGCTTTTTGCCCAGCGTAACGCCAGCCTTCCGGGCTTCTTCCACTTGTTCCGGTACGCCGGATACCGTCTTCACCTTAAGTTCCTCTGGGCTGCCTCCTGCCTGGTGCGCGGTCTGCTCCAGCGCTAAAACAAGCTGCTCCGCCTTTTTCGTATCCTGCGAAGCTGCGGCAATCAGAACATAGCTGCTCTCTTTCTCAAAATAGTCCTGCTCAGAGAGGCTCGTTATGATCAGCTCCACCGCCTGCACGATGTTCCGGTGGGATATGTCTTGGTGGTATAACTCCGTTACAATGGCTTGTGCGTCGGTATTTACGGCGGTTACACGGAGCACCTGATCAAACCGGTTGAGCGAAAACTCAATGGAAGGATTGACGTCCAAGCTGACATAACTATACGGGGCCTTGTACGCATATACCCCAACGCTGATGCATAGTACTGCGGCAACGCCTGCCGCCCATGCCACAGCCTTCCGCGCTGTATCAGCAGGGGAACGATACTCGATCTCCTGCCCAAGCGCATAGCTGCGGTTGGGTATGATCACGACAGTGCCGTCGGACAGCAGCGCGGCAGCTTTCTTTTCACGCAGTTCCACAATGGCAGCTTTCATCGTCCACCCTCCTTCCTGATAAACCTCATATATTCGGAAATGCCCGGAAAATCCCCCAAAAGAATTTCCGTCGCCGCTATGATATATTTACGATGCCGCTCCAATAATTTTCGGGGTATCCCCGTATGTGCCGTTACTATTTTGAGAGGAAGCTGAAGGCTCTGCTGTAATTCGTCAAACAGCAGCGGATGGTTTATCAAAAAGAGAACCGCTTGCGCGCATAGCTTTTTTGTTCTTGCGCTTTTGGGGGAACACGCCGCCAAATCAAAAAAAGAAAAGCCGTACCTACGGAAAACATCGTTCGCGGCCTGGATTTCATCCCGCAAAGCCGTACTTTCCTCCACGGCTGTGCGCTGGAGCACAACAGCCTGCAAGGGGCTGTCTATTTCATCCTGCTCCGCGTTTCCTGCAAAAACGGAGGGGGAAACATCCAATTCCACCGCATATTTTGCCTGTGATCGGCAATAATCCGTCAACCGGCTGCGCATCAAAAGCTCCGCATAGGCAAAGAACGTGCCTTTGTCCGGGTCATATGTGTCGATTGCCTGTGAAAACGCAATCAACGCAACCGACCATTCATCGTCGGTTTTGCGGATATACCGGCGGGTGGAACGAAATACGATTTTGAGGATAAAGCGCTCACAGCTTTGGATCAGCCGCGCTCTGACTTCTTCGTCCTGCGCGGCTTGTACTGCCAGGTTGTCTATTTCCTTTGTAACACGACTCACCCCTTTCCTGCACCGTGGGTGCACCTATCAACTGTATTATACAAAAAATGCCGGCGCCCTATCAACCAAGCGCCCCCGCTTAAATATAAAATTCATGTGAATAAAACAGCGGCGTGCGCTTAATGCGCACGCCGACAAGTTCCATTTATTTCTCTTTTTTGCTCTGTCTAGTCCCAAGGGCAACCAACAGTTTGGATAAGAAGTAGAACAGGATTAGAGATATAAAGACACCTGCAAGGCCAAAGCCCATTAATGTCCAACCCGCATCAACTATCGTCATCTCTTTTTCCCTCCTTATTTAATCAATGAAGCAAGCCAAGGTGTAATGGAGAGAATAACGCCGCCCGCGATAACGGAGCCAATCTGCCCAGATACGTTTGCGCCCATTGCCTGCATCAGGATGAAGTTGGTAGGATCCTCCTCTTTGGCCATACGCTGCACGATACGTGCGGCCATGGGGAACGCGGAAATACCTGCAGCACCTACCATGGGGTTGACCTTGTTCTTTCTGGAAAACAGGTTGATTAGTTTTGCAAACAGCACGCCGCCTGCGGTATCGAATATGAATGCAACCAGTCCCAACCCAAGTATAGCCAGCGTACCGCCCGTAAGAAACTCCTCATACCGCATGGAGGCGCCAATGGTAATGCCCAACAATAGCGTTACAATATTGGAAAGTTCTTTCTGAGCTGCCTGTGCAAGCCGCTCCACAACACCCGCTTCTTTGAGCAAGTTACCAAACATCAAAAGGCCAATCAAGGGCGCGCTGATGGGTGCGATAATGCCGGCAAGAACCGTAACGCCGATGGGGAACAGAATCATTACCCACTTGGGCAGCGTGACGTCGCTGTATATCATACGAATTTTCCGTTCTTCCCTGGTGGTCAGAAGCTTAATAATCGGCGGCTGAATAATGGGAACAAGGGACATATACGAATAGGCAGCTACCGTTATTGCAGGAAGAAGCTTTTTGGAAAACTGCGATGCTACAATAATTGAGGTCGGCCCATCTGCAGCACCGATAATCCCGATGGATGCGGCGTCTTTAAGCGTAAAACCAAGCGCGGGAAATGCCTGGGTTAGAAATATTGCCGCCATTACTGTAAAAAAGATACCGAACTGCGCCGCGGCACCAAAGAACATCATCTTCGGCGTAGCAAGTAACGGTCGGAAATCCGTCATCGCGCCAATACCTATGAATATGAGCGCAGGAAACAACTCTGTGAGAATACCAGCGTTGTAAACAACCTGCAATAATCCAACTTCCGTTCCATGACCCCAAATGATACTCAACGGCAAGTTAACAAGAATTGCGCCAAATCCGATAGGGAGCAACAGCATCGGCTCATAATCCTTGGCTATAGCAAGATAAATGAGCAACCCGCCGATTGCATACATGACGAGATACTCCCAATGGAACGTGAGTATACCCTCGAACAAACTTGAAATACCGTTCATTGTTCTTGTTTTTTTCCTTTCTAGAATTCATAGGTGAGTAGGCAAAGCTTGTCTCTTGATATGATGATTGCCAAAACGATATCGGTTTTATTGTAGCATAATAAAAAGTTTCTTGCACCGTTCATGTGAAATTAACGTGAATTCTTTTTATTATAAAGCCGATATATGATATAAGCGCAGCTTCATAGCGGGCATATACAGGAAGGGTTGTATTTTCCCTTGCAACACAAGAAAATTAGGGGTATACTGGTAAAAAGAGAACATGGTTGGGGGTTATAAGGTACATGCAGAAGACGCGTGTCACTGTTCATGTAGCCGGGCAAACGGTTCATTTGTGCGGTACCGAAGAAGAAACGTATATCAAAAGCATAGCAGCCTATGTGGATGAAAAAGTCAATGAAGTGCAGAAGGCGCATCCCGCCCTCGGCACCAGCACCTGTGTGATGCTAAGCGCACTCAATATGGCGGACGAGCTGTTTAAGTTGCGGCAGCAATATGCCGAGCTCGATCAGCGAATTATGGAATTAAGGAGCTTTTCCTCTCCTGTTCTTCCTCCCCGGCGCGGTGCAAAAGTGCCGGTGAAGCATCCGTTTGAAGAAACGCAGGCGGTGTCACAGGAGATCGGCGATTAATTTGCGGCAAATTGTTCTTACTTATAAAGAATCCCTTTGGGGATTTTTTATTTTTATAGGATGTTATTTGAATTGAGGAATCTATGCCAAATAGCATAAGATCATTTCCTACACAAGGGGAAACAGCGCGGCTCCTTATCAAAGACTCTGTGTTGGAAGAGTGCGAAAAACTGCAAGCGGTCAACGAAGCATCCGATTATCTGGAAAAAATGGTCGGGTGGAAGACGCCTGCAAACTATGCCCTTGTCACATTGACAGAGGGAAACCTGCCACCGGAAGGTGTAAAAGAGCAATTTTATGCAAAATCGATCTATCTGAAACAAACCAATGAAATGGTCGGTGTTCTGGAACTTTATAGCGGGTATCCCACGCATGATACGCTATTCATCGGATGGCTCTTTATCCTGCCCCAATGCCAGAGAGCCGGGTATGCCAAAGAAGTTGTCAATTACATCTGCTCGGAAGCGAAGCAGGTAGCCTTCGGGAAAGTCCGCCTGGGCGTGCATTTAAAAAACTGGCCTGCACTTCGATTTTGGCATGCCATGGGGTTTGATAAGCTTATGAAGATTGCAGGGGATGAAGTTTATAGCGAAACGACATTTGCCTCTGCGATACTTGAAAAAACCTTGGATCAGCACTCTTGTCAAAGCTGACGACACGTGCGTCAGCTTTGACACCTTGCACGGACGCCGCCCGGAAAACGCCGCAGCGTTTTTAGGCGGCCGTGAGAAAAGCCCTTTACCTGAAAGGAAGTAATCCTTTCAGGTAAAGACTCGCAAAAGTGGCGTATGCCACTTTTGCAACCCAAAAAGGCGGCAGCGCCCGGGGGGAGCCGGACGCTGCCTTTCTAAGGATGGTTGGGGGTATGTCATCGCCTCACACGGCGTTATGACCTTACTCGGGAACGTATTCCCCGAACGTTACGGTCAGGGAAATTTCTTGGCCGTCCCGTTGTACCTTTATTGTTGCCGTATCTCCGGCTTTATATTCACTGATTGCCGCCGCAAGCTCAGTTCCGGTGGAAATTTCCTGATCGTTGACACCAAGTATCAGATCCCGGGCCTGTATGCCCGCGCTTTCCGCGGCGCTTCCTTTCACAATTTCAGCCACCTGCACGCGGGTCTCTACATTCTGACCTGGGCCGAACTCGAATATTCCGAACAGGTCCCCGCTGCCGCGCCCATCCGCGCCGTTTGGCTGCAAGGCCACGTTCTGCGTGTATACGCCAAGGTAGGCGCGCCCGCTGACGTAACCTAGATCAATCAGGTCCGAAATTACGGCCTTCGCGTCGTTGACGGGGATTGCAAACCCAAGACCTTCCGTAGCGGAAGAAGCGACCTTCGCGTTAATGATGCCGATGAGCTGCCCCTTCGCGTTGAACAGCCCGCCTCCCGAATTTCCGGGGTTGATGGCCGCGTCCGTCTGCAATAGCGTCATCTCCTGGTTTTCAATCGTGATGGTGCGGGAGAGCGCGCTTACCATGCCGCTCGTCGCCGTCCCCCTTAACTCGCCTAGCGGGTTGCCGATAGCAACGACGTCCTCGCCTACGACCAAAGAATCCGAGTCACCCATCGTCACAGGAGTCAAACCCGTCGCCTCAATTTTGATGACGGCGAGGTCGGTCTTCTGATCGGAGCCGATGAGTGTCGCGTCATATCCGGTATCGTCGGCCAAATATACCTTAATATTCTTTGCGCCGTCGATCACATGGTTGTTGGTAATGATATAGCCGTCCGCAGATATGATAATGCCGCTGCCGCTGCCCATCGTGGCTTCGCTGCGACCATACCAATCCGTCTGTGTGCCTTGCACGTCGATTCCGACGATAGAGGGCGCCGCAAGCTGCACAATCTGCGCCTTGGTGTAGGTCCCGCCCGCCGTGACCTGTGCCGCCATACTGCTGGCGGGCTCGCTGCCCTCTTCTAGATTGCTAGGAACGACTCCTGCAGCGGCAGGTGCAGGCGTAGCCTCTGCATATTGGGCGGCATTCCCGCTCTTTACCATCTGCCCGCCTACCGCACCGCCTAAAAGCGCAGTAATCAGCATGCAGATGACCAACGTGGTTACTGAAACCCTTTTGCCGCGTTGCTTTTTATCTGCATCGCTGAAATGCTGCTGTTTTTGTTCCTCATACCAATATTGGTTATCCATCATTCCAGCCTCCTTTAAGCTTGTGGATGTTATGCTATTGTTATACACAACAATTTTGAACAGGCAAGCGAGCAAATACGGTGATTTTATGGAAAATCATGTACCAATTTTGACATGGTTCTAATTATGGCGGCATGCCCGGCGCATTGACATATAATGTTGCAGGGGGGTACAATCATAGCGGAAGCAACTCTTCAAAGGAGCGCAATACATGCGGTTTTTGCTCAAGCTGCTCAAAGGGGCGCTGATCGGCATCGCAGTCGTGATCCCCGGCGTAAGCGGCGGTTCCATGGCAATGTCCATGGGCATTTATACCCAGATTATCGATTTCTTTTCGGCAGGCAAGGGCGCGTGGAAACACGGCCGCGTGCTGCTGCCTTACGGTATCGGCGTACTCATAGGCGTTGGCGTCTTTTCCTATTTTATTGAGCTGATGTTTGATACCTTTCCACTGCAAACAGCCTGCGCGTTTGTCGGCATGATCGTGGGCGCGCTGCCGATGCTTTTAAAGAAAGTTAAGGGAACTCCCTTTCGCCTGACCCATTTGCTGCTGATGCTGGGCACCGCCGCTCTCATTATCACTTTGACTGTCATCAGCCAGCAATCCGGAAGCGCGTTTACGTTAAACCCCACAGCACCCCACGCCATACTCGCGCTAGGGCTTGGCTTTGTCTCCGCCGCCACCATGACGGTGCCAGGCTTAAGCGGTTCGATGCTGCTGATTTTGCTTGGCTATTTTGAGCCGATGCTGCAGTATGTCAACGGGTTTACAGGGGCATTGCTCCGGCTGAACCTCCCCATGCTGCTTGAAAATGCGATCATACTCATCCCCTTCACGGTGGGTGTTGTCATCGGCATCATATTCATGGCGCGGGTGGTGCGCGTG
Organism: Bacillota bacterium; assembly: GCA_023416175.1. Taxonomy (GTDB): domain Bacteria; phylum Bacillota; class Clostridia; order Christensenellales; family CAG-138; genus JAEYLA01. Next base: position 4,699 of record JAEZIE010000186.1, on the reverse strand, counting down.
CTGTTGAGGCGGTATCCTCTTTCCACCTACTACGGCATCATTGGCCTCGTGCTTGCCTCTCCCTTTACGGTGTTCTACCAGCAGCGGTTCATTCAGGCGGATTTGGGCACGCTACTTTCGGGCATATTGTTCATTGCCGCAGGCTTCCTGCTTGCCATGATGTTGGGGGGCAGGAGCGATGAGCGCTAGCCATACGCTTTCGTGTACGCTGCTCACCAACGATGTGGACGCTTATGGCTTGTGGCGGCCCAACGCAATGTTCCGCCTGATGCAGGAAAGCGCAGGGGAACATTCCGCCGAACTTGGGTTTTCCCGAGAAACGCTTGTTGATCAACTTGGGTATGTCTGGATGATCGCAAGGGCACAGACCATCATCCACCGCACGCCCAGCTACCGGGACACCATCCATGTCACCACCTGGTACGGGGAACCGAATAAGATCACGTTCCCCCGCTACTTCCGTATACAGGACGAAAACGGGATGCTCATTGGCTCCGCTTCCACGGCGTGGACATTGGTGGATCTTTCCTCGCGCCGTATCGTGCCGCCGGGAAAATCCCCGCTCGCGTTTCCTCCCGTAGCTCCCCTCACATCCGAACTGCCCGAGCCGGGAAAGCTACGCCTGAGAAAAGAAGGCGCGCCCGTCGTCACATGCCGTGCCCCGCTCTACAGCGATATCGATGTCAACGGCCACATGAATAACGCCAACTATGTGAGCTGGGTCATGGATTTATTCCCGCTGGAGCACCACAGAAATTTCCGCCTTCATTCGTTTTCCATCGGCTATTTGGCCGAAGCCATTCCCAGCGAGCAGGTGCAGCTAATTCTTTACCGGGACGGCAATGCGTTTGAGGTGCAGGGAGTCGATCGGGCGGACCGGCACGCAGTATTTGAAGCCCAGGGGGAATGGCTCCCTGTTCAACTAGATTAGGAGGAACTTTATGGTCATCATCTCAATGGAAAATGGCGGCAGGATTGAACTCGAACTGGACCGGGCGGCTGCCCCCAACACGGTAAAGAACTTTTTATACCTTGCGGACAAAGGCTTTTACAATGGGCTCATCTTCCACCGCGTCATCCCGGGCTTTATGATTCAGGGCGGCTGCCCTGAAGGCACCGGCATGGGCGGCCCAGGCTACGGCATCAAAGGCGAGTTCGCCAGTAACGGTCATAAGAACCCGCTTAGGCATTCGCGCGGTGTGATCTCCATGGCGCGCGCCGGCAACCCGAACTCAGCGGGCTCGCAGTTTTTTATCATGCACAAGGATTCCCCGCATCTGGACGGACAGTACGCCGCGTTTGGCAAAGTGACGAGCGGGATCGAGGTGGTCGATGAAATCGCATCCACCCCCACGGATATGCGGGACCGTCCCAAGAGCGAAATGCGTATCAAATCCATAGAGCTTGTGGACGAAGGCGAAATCACCGAACCAGAAAAAGTGTAATGGATTTGGAGCCGCTTCTGTTTTTAAGCAACGCGGCTCCGCGTTTATACAAAAGAACGGGGGTATATGCCATGCAGCGCTGCGATTGGTGCACAACGGACGAACCGTATATCCGATACCATGACGAGGAATGGGGCGTACCCGTACACGACGAACGGAAGCATTTTGAGTTTCTCGTGCTCGAATCCGCCCAAGCGGGGTTAAATTGGTACACCATACTCAAAAAGCGGGAAAACTACCGCAAAGCGTATGACGGCTTCGACCCAGAGAAGGTTGCCCGGTATGACGAAGCCAAGGTGGAAGCTTTGCTCCAGGATGCAGGAATCATCCGCAACCGCAAAAAGATTGAATCTTCCATTACGAACGCGCGGGTGTTTTTGGACATCCAGCGGGAGTTCGGAAGCTTTGACAACTACATTTGGGGCTTTGTCGGCGGAAAACCCGTTGTGGGCAACTACGTCTCGCTCAAGGATGTGCCCGCAACCACTGAGCTCTCCGATACGGTAAGCAAGGATTTAAAAAAGCGCGGCATGCGCTTCTTCGGTTCCACCATCGCGTATGCGCACCTGCAGGCCACCGGCATCGTAAATGACCACACGAACTTCTGCTTCCGTAAAGAGGAATGCATGGCGCTGCAATAGGCTTTTTCAAATTTTATTCTATTAAGACTTAAGACGCAGTTTCGGCTGCGTCTTATTTTTCTCACAAGCTACGCACTATCGTCCAAAGGATTTTGTCAGCGACCGAGAAAACTGGAAGCGCACGCCATGTCAACATTTGCTGTGTACGCCCTTCAATAAGCGAATTTGCTCCGAGCCATACTAGAACCGAGAAACAGCCGGAGCGCCCGTCCCAAAATGGGCGCTAACCACCGGGCTGAATCTTTTTTTCTATTTTTCGCATAGTATGGGGTATGCCGGTGCTTTTTATTGTGTCGGCCTGCCAAGGAGAGTGATCATGTGCTTACGCGCAGGATTGAGATAGGAGAATACGAAGTAGACGTGAAACGCCTGCTGGAACGGAGGCTGAACCAGACTGCCCATAGTTTCACGCTTACGCCCAATGGACAAAGCGTGATTGCGGAGTTGGACGATCCAGGTGGATTGGACGCGCTTTCCATTGCGCTTGCGCTTCTTTTGTGCCGCGACCTCTGCCAGTATGAGCTTGCCAAGCTGACCAACCGCCTTCCGCTCACACTGGTGGAAAAACAGGCGGTACTTTCGGACGCCATACGCTGCGCGCGCAAAGTGGAGCGCCCGGGCGCCGTGCGCAGGGCTATAAAATCGTTCCTTGAAGAAGAAGAAAGCCTGCATCTTTCAGGGTATATGCGGTTTCGCATGCCGGATACCATGAATTCCTGGCGGCTTTGCGTGCAGAGCGCGTCCGAAGAGTTGCTGCTCGAAAAGGAATATCTGGAGCTGATGGGCGTACTGCGCGCGTTTGTACAGGTGAAGCCGACGAGAGTACGGGAAGTTTCTCTTTTGCTGCACCCGGACGGCTCCTGCACATTGACCGATGAGAGCGACGCCCGTATAGATTACGATGCGGCTGCCGACCCGGACCGGCTGATCAGCATGCTGGTGGACTTGGCGCCCGAACGCCTGACGGTTTACGACCTTTCGAGCGAGGATGGCTCGGAGTTGACGGAAATGCTGGCGCGCGTGTTTGCAGGGCGCGTACGATTTGTGAGATAACCATTTAGTCGGATTTCGGGCTGTCTTGCGAAAATGTAAAATTCCAAGGCGTACCGAGACAGCCCTTCGTATTCGGTAACCCCCTCTTGCGACGCTTGAAACGTCTGTTTTTCCTGAAATCCCTTTTGCTTTTGGTTGACGATGCAAAAGACCGGGTATATAATACACACAGTATGAGATGACTTTGGAAGAGTACCGCCTATCTTAGGGCATTCAGAGAGGAAGCGCTATAGGCTGCAAGCGCATCCTGCCTGTTGGACGGGAAGACCACCCAGACGATCATAACGGGTAGCGCCGATATCCGCCATACGAGTGGTTTTATACAATTAGGGTGGAACCGCGGGAATTAAGCCCGTCCCTTGACAGAATTGTCAAGGGGCTTTTTTTATGAACAGAAAGAAAACCGTTATTTAGGAGGAGAATGAATATGAAGATCACGTTCCCGGACGGAAGCGTACGCGAATACGCAAACGGTACGACGGCGCTGCAAATCGCATCGGATATCAGCCCCCGTCTTGCAAAGGCGACCCTTGTATGTGAACTGGATGGCAAACTTGCGGATGCCTTCCGCCCCATTGAAGGCGACCACGCCATTAAGTTTTTGGATTGGAATGAAGAAGGCGGCCGCTGGGGCTACCGCCACACCGCCTCGCATATCCTTGCCCAAGCTGTAAAGCGCCTGTTCCCGGATGTGACGCTTGCCATCGGCCCCGCGATCGACAATGGGTTCTACTATGACTTTGATAAACCGGAGCCCTTCTCCGCGGACGACCTGGCAAAGATTGAGGCAGAGATGGAGCGGATTTCCAAAGAGGACTTCAAAGTGGAGCGCTTTGAACTCCCCCGTACGGAGGCCATCGCCTATATGCAGGAAAAGAAGGAGCCATACAAGGTAGAACTCATCAACGACCTCCCCGAGGACAGCATCATCAGCTTTTATAAGCAAGGCGACTTTGTAGACCTGTGCGCGGGCCCGCATATGCAGAGCACCGGCAAAGTCAAGAACATGAAACTGATGAGCCTGGCAGGGGCCTATTGGCGCGGCAGCGAGAAGAATAAGATGCTTCAGCGCATCTATGGCACCGCCTTTGAGAAAAAGGCGGATCTTGACGAGTACCTGTTCCGTATGGAAGAGGCAAAAAAGCGCGACCATCGCAAGCTGGGCCGCGAGCTTGATTTGTTTGATATTCACGATGAAGGCCCCGGCTTCCCGTTCTTCTACCCCAACGGCATGGTCATCCGTAACCGGCTCGAAGATTTCTGGCGCTTTGAGCACCAGAAGCGCGGGTATAAGGAAATCCGTACGCCGATTATCCTAAACCGTGATCTATGGCTTAGGTCCGGCCACTGGGACCATTACCAGAACAACATGTACTTCACCAAGATTGACGATGCGGATTACGCGGTAAAGCCCATGAACTGTCCTGGCGCGATTTTGACCTATAAGCGCAAAATTTACAGCTACCGCGACCTGCCCGAGCGTTTGGCGGAGCTTGGCCTTGTCCACCGCCACGAGCTTTCCGGGGCGCTGCACGGCCTGATGCGCGTACGCTGCTTTAC
>JAEZIE010000167.1 GCA_023416175.1 Bacillota bacterium | reverse complement strand
ATTTGCCGCCATACCGTTCAGACCGGGGTCGCGTTATTACGAAAGAGGAGCTGACCCTTGGTGTTGGAGCACGGCAAACCGCCGTGCCGCATAACTCTCATTTGCATAACAGAACAAGTGCTTTAGTACTGGTTTTGGTTGGGCAGTTTTTGCTTCTGCTGACCCTGGGTGTTGTTCTGCTTCTGCGGCTGATTGGTGCGCTGTTTCTGTTCGTTATTCTGGTTCTGGTTCATGTTATTGTTCTGGTTGTTGTTCGCCATTTGTCTTTCGCCCTCCTTTCCCTTTCGCGTATAGGGGAACCATCCCCGGCACGCTATTATCTTGTACGGCACGCGCGCCGTACATACCTAAAATGTCCCTATCGAATCGCAAATTTTTTACTGCGCATGTTCCGCCGTACCCGAAGTGCCGGGACGGTTCAGAACAAAGGACGTTGCGGAGAGCAGCAGGCATACGCCTGCCAGCAGCCGGTAGTAAAGCGCATAGCCGGTGATAAACGAGGAAAGTGTAAGCACAATCGCACAGATGAGATATTTCTTTGCGTGCTTTGCCCCGAACGGCTCCGCCTGCATGCGCGCTCTTTTTTCACGCTGTGCTCCCATCAGGCTCCGGATATGTGCTTGCACATCTTCGTCGGTCACAGCATATCCTTCCAGCTGGCGGGCCATGCGCAGCAGCATGGAGATGGAAACAAGCTCCACACGTATGGGCAGACGGCCCATGAGTGCGAGTGCCTGATCACGGCAGTTGGACAGGCTGATGATGACAAGTTGCTGCGCGTTTTCGTTCTGCGCCGCGTGAAAAGCATGTAGAATATCGTCCTCCCCAAGTTGGGATGCGCGCTGCACGCTGACAAGGTGTGCATGCTCAAACCCCGGCAACAGGTCCACGATGCGCTTACTCAGCGAATGGAACTCTGGCTCGGGCAGCAGCATGAGCCGCTCGCACAGTACTACGTCGGCCAACCGCTCCTGTTCCTTCTGTACAAATTTATCAAAGGAAAGCTGGCGGTAAAGCCGCATGGCAGCAAGGAATAAAAGCGTGGTCAGCGCGGTAAGCAGGATGACGACCATTTCGTTTGTTACGTTATGACGGAACCACAGGTAGCAGCCCGCTGCGAATACCACGCGAAGCACGACGCCGTCGGCTACTCTCGCAGCAGTCCCGCGCCCGCCATGCTGCCGCTGCTTGTAATACCGTTTCAGCTCCTTATCCATGCATATTCCTCCTTTGCATATGGCAGGTTTCTGCGTTGATTCTTGCCTAAGTGCGGATTTGTATGCGCCAAAACATCATTTTGGTGTATAATAGTGTAAAGAAAAAAGGCGGCCGTTTCTTTTTCACACGTTTTACATCCCTTTAAAGAGAAACAGCCGTTAAGAGGAGCCAAAAGCATGCATTTAGGTCCCCGTCGCGTTGGAATATTGGGCGGGACATTTAACCCCATACATGTGGGGCATATCCAAATGGCGCAGGACGTTCGGCGGGCGCTTGATCTTGACGGGGTATTGCTGATTCCGGCGGCGGATCCTCCCCATAAAGAGGTGGACGGGCACATCGGCGCTCACCACAGGTACCGGATGGCCTGCCTTGCGGCAGAAGGGCTCGAAGGCCTTCACGTGTCGGACATCGAGCTTTCCCGTGAGGGGAAAAGCTATACCATCGATACGGTGCTTGAGCTCAAAAAGCGGTATCCGCAGGATACTTACCATGTGATCGTAGGAAGCGACCTCATATGCGATCTTTCCACATGGCACCGGGCGGAGGAACTTTTGCACCTTGCGGTAATCATCGGCGTGAGAAGGCAAGGAGAGAACTGCTCCGATGAAGAAGCGGCAAAGAGTCTGCGCGCGGAGTATGGCGCAACGATTGAGCTTCTGGATATCCTGGTACCGCCTGTTTCCTCCACGTTGGTGCGGGATCGCGTCTATGAAGCGCTGCCTGTAGAAGGGCTTGTGCCGCCTGCCGTAGAAACATATATCTATGAGGAAGGGCTGTATTTTCCAGGCGACCTGAAATGGATGCAGGAGAATTGCCGCTCCGCGTTGAATACCAATAGATACCGGCATACGATGGGCGTTGTGCAAACAGCAATCGCGCTTGCAGCCCGTTACGGTGCGGACGCGAAAAAGGCGCGGCTGGCGGCGCTGCTTCATGATTGTTCGCGTGGGGAAGACCATGGCGCGCTTTCCCATGCAGCTTCGGGGGAACGCCTTGCGCGCACGCGCTACCAAGTTGCGGATGAAGAGGTGCTGCGCGCCATAAGGCTGCATACAACATCCGATCAGAGGGCAACAAAACTTGACAAGATCATCTATGTAGCGGACATGGTGGAACCCAACCGTGATTTTCCAGGCGTTGACCGGCTGAGGGCTTTGGCGTTTGAAGATCTGGACGTTGCAATGATTGAGTGCCTGAAAGAATGTATCGGTTATGTGCGGGCGCGGGGGAGAAGCGTGGACGAACATTCCCTTGCGGCGCTCAGGGAATTGACCGGACGGCATGACGTTTGAGGTCCGAAATAAAAGCGTATGATAGATAGACAGGAACAAAAAATTTTAGAACAGGTATGATAGAAAGGAGATGTCCGTTTGGAAGCAAAAGAACAGGTTCTAGCCTTGTGTGAGGTGCTCTATGACAAAAAAGCGCAGGATATCATCGCCATCCATGTGGAGGATAAAACCATTATTGCAGATTGGTTTATCATCTGCAGCGGGCGCGCAGTTCCCCAGGTAAAAGCAATTTGCGAGGAAATCGAAGAAAAGGCCCCGGGCATTGGGCTGACACTGCGGCGCAAAGAAGGCTACACCGAAGGCAGATGGATCGTGCTGGATTTTGCAAATATACTCGTTCACTTGTTTATTCCAGATGAGCGAAAATATTACAATATGGAACGCCTGTGGATGGATGACCCGCGCAAAGCCATCCTGTTCTCCCAAATGAAAGAGGAACAGGAGCAGCAAACGCAAAATCATATAAAAGGGCAGGCATAAGACCATATTCGAAACAGATATGTAATGAACCATACAAAACCGGCGATGCAGTCGCCGGTTTTGTGATACAATGCCGCTATAACGGGACTAGCCGCAGACCCTTAATCAGGTCAATGCATTGATAGACGGAGGCCATATGAAACTTGACCGTCTGCTTGGAATTATTACCATCCTTCTTCAAAACAACCGCGTAACCGCGCCGCAGCTTGCCGAAAAGTTTGAAGTTTCGCGTCGGACGATTGCGCGGGACATTGACGCGCTTTGCCAGGCGGGTATCCCAGTTGTAACCTATCAGGGCGGCGGCGGCGGGATATCGATTGCCGATGGCTATAAGCTGGATAAAAGCATCCTCACCGTTGATGAGCTATCCAGCATCATCGCGGCGCTCAAAGGGATTGGCAGCATATCCGAAAAATCTCAGGTTGAACGGACGCTTGATAAGCTGTCCGCCAATAAGGACGCCGTGATATCTTTGCGGGAGCCCATCGTCATTGACCTTGCGTCTCACTATAAAGGCAGCCTGACGCCAAAAATTGCGCTCATTAAGCAGGCGGTTTTGGAACAAAGGGTGATAGAATTTGACTATTACTATGAAAAAGGCCAGGCACACCGAAAAATCGAGCCATACT
>JAEZIE010000291.1 GCA_023416175.1 Bacillota bacterium | reverse complement strand
CCTGCTCAACAGTATGTTGGATATATTGGAGCGGGAGTGGGGGTTCGTCATTCAGGATGGCGACTATTACGGCGAGCGGTTTGTAACGCATCTGAAGTTTTTATCCCAGCGCGTCGTCAAAGGCGATGCGTTTACGGACGAAGACGATGGACTTTATGCGCTGCTGGAGGAAAAATACCCGAAGGAAATCGACTGCGCGAATATGATTTCACGGCATATCAGCGAAGATTACGTGTTTGAAGTCTCCCGCAAAGAAATCTCGTGCCTCGCCATCCATCTTTGCCGGATTGGCAAGCGCAAAACGATATAAATTTTTAGAAGGGTAAAACAATGTTTGGTTTTGGAAAGAAGAAGGAACTTGTTATTAACGCACCGGTCACAGGTTTCATCAAACCGGCTTCGGAGTTGCAGGACGAAAGCTTTCGCAACAATATCTTAGGCCCCGGCATCGCGATTGAGCCCATGAAGGGGCGCGTTGTGGCGCCCGCGGACGGCGCAATCCGCCTGATGTTTGAAACCGGCCACGCGCTGAGCATGGCGGCGGACAACGGCGCGGAACTTCTCATCCATGTCGGGATAGATACCGTCAAGCTCAAAGGAGCGCATTTTACGAAAATCAAAAACACCGATGACCCCGTAAAGACCGGAGATGTTCTGCTGGAGTTTGACCCTGAAGCGATCCGTGCAGAAGGATATGACCCCGTGACGGTGGTTGTAGTATTAAACCCGGATGAGTTTTCCGGAGTCCGGTTTGCACAAAGCGGTCCGGTAAACGAAGGCGATGCGCTTATCTACATACAACCCAGACGGTAATGATACCCTGACCGTAATTGCGATATCCTGCTCCTGATTGGGAGCTTCACGTAGGAGGAACGCATGAAGCAGTTGAAATACCGTATTACCGACGAGTTTGGTCTCCATGCCCGGCCCGCGGGGCAGCTTGTGAAGGCCATGACCCAGTTTCAATGCGGGGTCAAAATCGGGACGCCCGCAAAAATGGTAGACGCGAAACGCATACTGGGTGTCATGAGCCTTGCCATCAAGTACGGTGAAGAAATCACAATGGAATTTCAGGGGGAAGACGAGACAGAAGCATTATCCGAGGCTGAAAAGATTTTAAAAGAGCACCTGTAAAAAAGGCTTTATGGGACGCTAGCGCATACTTCGGGGAGGATGCGTGGGCGGACACCCAGGCAAATAAAATCATTGTTTCAGGGGGTGCAACAAGATGAAGACTCTGCAAAGACTCGGTAAATCCCTCATGCTTCCTGTGGCCGTCCTGCCGATCGCGGCAATATTAATGGGCATTGGCTACTGGATTGACCCAAACGGCTGGGGCGGCAACAGTGTCATCGCCGCTTTCCTCATCAAGGCGGGTGCGGCGATCATCGACCACATAGCCATTCTGTTCGCTATCGGCGTGGCGGTCGGCATGTCGAAGGACCGCGACGGCACTGCGGCGCTGGCCGGGTTGGTTTCCTGGCTGATGATGACGACGCTGCTTTCTTCCGGCGCGGTAGCCATGTTCCAAAAGATCCCGGTAGAACAGGTAGCACCCGCATTCGGCAAGATCGAAAACGTATTTGTTGGAATACTATGCGGCGTCATCGGCGCAGCCTGCTACAACAAGTTCCACAATACCAAACTACCCGACGCTTTGGCCTTCTTTAGCGGCAAGCGTAGTGTTGCTATCGTTACCGGTGGCGTCACCATACTCGTCGCGGTGGTCATGTTCTTTGTTTGGCCGTTCATCTATATGGGCCTTGTCGCTTTCGGCACCGGCGTATTGAGCCTCGGGCCTTGGGGTGCTGCGATCTATGGCTTCTTCAACCGCCTCTTGATCCCGTTTGGCCTGCACCACGCACTGAATTCCGTGTTCTGGTTTGATATCGCAAGCGTGAACGACCTTGCAAACTTCTGGGCCGGCACAGGTACGCTTGGCGTCACCGGCCAGTACATGACGGGCTACTTCCCCATCATGATGTTCGGCCTCCCCGGCGCGGCGCTCGCCATGTACCACACCGCGAAGACCAACCAGAAGAAAGTGGCGGCCGGTCTGTTGCTGGCTGGCGCGTTTGCATCGTTCTTCACCGGCGTGACGGAGCCGCTCGAATTTGCGTTCATGTTCCTGGCTCCGGGCCTCTACCTGGTGCATGCGGGCCTCACCGCAGTTTCCATGGCCATTATGGCGGCGCTGCCTGTTCGCGCAGGCTTCCAATTTAGCGCAGGCATGATCGACCTGGTCTTGAGCTGGCCGACCAAGCTTTCCCTGAACCCGTGGCTGATCCTCCCCATCGGCCTCGTGTTCTTCGGGATCTACTACCTGCTCTTCCGCGTCATCATCAAGAAGTTCAACCTCAAGACCCCCGGCCGCGAGGATGAGGACTACGCGGAAACCGAAAGCAAAGTAACGCTAGGGAGCAGCGACTACGCCGCCGTTGCGGCCACAATATTGGAAGGCCTTGGCGGAAGAGGCAACATCAGCGAAGTGGACAACTGCATCACCCGTCTGCGCGTGGAAGTGAAGGATTACACTGCCGTCAACGAAAAGAAGATTAAATCCTCCGGCGTTTCCGGTGTAATCCGTCCGAGCAAGACGAGCGTCCAGGTCGTAGTCGGCACGCAGGTACAGCATGTGGCCGATGAATTAAAGAAGCTCCTCTAATCATTGAAATCCGGCCAGAAGCCGGAATACAGGCTGAAGGTTGCGGGGCTGCCCTTTGCGGCAGCCCCTTGACCGTTTCGGGAGAAATGGTATGATTACTTACGATACCTTGATTATTTTAAAAAAAGAGGATATCCATACCTGTCCGGCGTTCCATGTAAACAACGTGCAGTGGAACAGTAAGCTAAGCCCGTTGACTTTGGGACGCATGGGATATGTCCCCGGCGAAGGGCTGTTTGTTTTTATGAAATGTTATGAAATAGATCCGCTGCGGGTCATGACCCGTCCTATGGACCGGGTATGCCTGGACAGCGCCATGGAAGCGTTTTTCGCATTTCCGGACTGGCCCGTCGCCGAGGAAGGGTCTTTTATTCCGGACGACAATGGCCTATACTGTAACTTTGAAATCAATGCCAACGGCGCGATGTATGCAAAAACGGGCCGCGGCAGGCAAGGGCGCGCAGCGCTGCTGGAAGAGGAGTTTGCCGCCACAGACGTTCGCGCGAACATCCTTCCCGATAGCTGGGAAATCACGTTCCTCGTACCTTTGACGCTGTTATCACGGGTTGCAGGCATTCATAGGCTCTTGCCCGGGGACGTATTTTTCTGCAACTTTTATAAAATATCCGAAACCCCTTCCATCGAGCACTATCTCAGCTTCAGCCCGATAGGGGTGGACAAACCGAATTTTCACCTGCCCCGCTTTTTTGCAAAAGCAATCATACGTGAGAATACGGCACAAGCATCGTGCCATACAATGGAGCATATGCAATGAGAATAATACGCGCAAAAGATTATCTGGATATGAGCCGCAAGGCGGCAAACGTATTGAGCGCACAGGTCATTTTAAAACCCAACAGCGTGTTGGGTCTAGCCACCGGCGCAAGCCCCGTTGGAACCTATAAGCAGCTGATTGAATGGTACAAAAAGGGCGATATCGATTTTTCTCTCGTCACCACCATCAATCTGGATGAATATTGCGGGCTGGGGCCAGATGCGCCGCAAAGCTACCGGTATTTTATGGATCACAACCTGTTCCGCCATATTAACGTCAGGCCCGAACATACGCATGTACCAAATGGACTGGAACTTGACGCCGCAAAGGAGTGTGCAAGGTACGAAGCCTTGATTGAGCAGCATTCCGGCATAGACATGCAGCTCTTAGGCATCGGCCACAATGGGCATATCGGGTTCAATGAGCCGGGCACCGCGTTTGAAACCGGTACGCACCGCGTGGTGCTTACAAAAAGCACCATTGAGGCCAATAAACGCTTTTTTGAAAGCGAAGCGGATGTACCACGCTATGCCTATACGATGGGCATCCGCTCCATCATGCAGGCCATACGTATTCTCATCATCGTTTCGGGCGAAGACAAAGCCCAAATCGTGAAGGAAACATTCACCGGGCCTGTGACGCCCAAAGTCCCCGCATCCGTATTGCAGCTTCACAACAACGTGACGCTGGTGGGAGATGAAGGAGCCCTATCCATGCTATGAAGGATACCCAAACTGTCAAGGCACTCTTTTTTGATATCGACGGAACGCTTTTAAGCCCGCGAACCGGGCGGATACCGGAGAGCGCCGTCAGGGCGCTCACATGTGCGCGGGAGCACGGCTTGCTGCTGTTTGCGGCAACAGGCCGGCACGCTCTTGCGCTCACCAGAGAGACCCAGGTTGCAGAGCTCAAGCTGGACGGCCTTATTTGCCTGAATGGGCAGCTCTGCCTGTATGGTGGAAAAACCGTGTTTCAAAACCCAATCCCACGCGATGAAATAAAAGCGTTTATCGACTATATGCGGGAGAGAGACTGCATCTGCCAGTTCTCCAGCGACGATTTAGTTTTCTGCACCCGTAACGACGACGCGGTGCGGGGTATCAATGAGGAGTTCGGCATATTCGAGCCGCCGATATTTCCGCCGGAGCAAGCGCTCAACATGGACGTTCTGCAGATTGAGCTGTTTTCCCAGGAGGAGAGCATGCTGCAGGTACTAGCGCATATGCCCAGCTGCCAATGGACGCGCTGGCATTCCATGGGTGTCGATATCCTGCGTAAAGATGGCGGAAAATGGGTCGGCATACAGAAGGTCGCGGAGCACCTTCATTTAAAAGAAGGCGAAATCATGGTGTTTGGCGACCATGACAACGATGTGGATATGCTCTTGAACGCAAACTTTTCCGTGGCGCTTGGAAACGGAAGCGCTTCGGCGCTTGCCGCCGCAAAATATGTCACCAGCGATATCGATGAGGACGGGATATACAACGCCTTTGTAGCCCTGCTTCCGCATATCGGGCTATAGGACATTGTCCCCAGCCCCCGTTTTATTATAGGAAAGGGTGATTGCTATCGGAAGGACGCTTGTAGAGATTTGCTGCGGTTCTGCTGACGACGTATTGGAGGCCGCCGCATCAGGAGCCGACCGCGTAGAACTGAATGCGGCGCTGCCATTGGGCGGGCTGACACCCAGCATGGGCCAGCTTGTTGCCTCTAAAAGTGCGGGGGTGGAACTCATCGCCATGGTCCGCCCACGGGAGGGCGGGTTTTGCTACAGTGCGCTGGAGTTTGAGACCATGCTGCGGGATGCGCGCGCGCTGATTGCGGCGGGAGCGGACGGCATTGTATTTGGCATCCTAAATCCGGACGGCACCGTGGATGCGGAACGCTGTAAGCGGATGGTGGAAACAATCGGGCCCAAACAGGCCGTATTCCACCGGGCGGTCGACGTGACGCCGGATTGGCGTGCGGCAATCGACACGCTTTGCGCTTTAAAATTCCGGCGGGTGCTGACCAGCGGCCTGGCCACAAGCGCACTCGAGGGCGCCGCAACCATACGGGAGATGATCGCATATGCCGCGGGACGCATTGAGATATTACCGGGGGCCGGCATACGCGCGCACAATGTCCTTACGCTCATTGAAAAAACCGGCTGCACGCAGGTGCACGCGTCGCTTCGCGCGACCCGCATCGACTCTTCCTGTTCCGCCCGCCCCGACATCCGGTTCGGAGGCGCCCTTCCTTCATCCGAGGACGCCTTTGGTGTAACGGACGCGCGTCAGGTACGAGAATTGATTGCAACACTTTCCGGCTTATAAGCACAGAGTACCGCAATACAAAAGGAGGAACCGTAAATGAAACGTCTGATTTCCTGCTCCGCTTCGGACTTTGCCGCCATGACCCCACAGGAACTCAAAGTTGCCATATTCGCCTCCGCCGGGCGCAGCGTGATGAGCGAGACCATCGTCGCCTTTGAACCTCTCATGCGCGGGTTGACCAATGCGGAGGTCGCCTCCGCGTTTGGCGCCGACCTGATTCTTTTAAACTTCTATGATACGCTCAATCCGTATATACTGGGCCTGCCCGGCACGCCCAAGAACCCGATCGCCGAGCTCAAGCGGCTCATCGGCCGCCCGGTGGGCATCAACCTGGAGCCGGTCGGCACTGGCAAAGCGCTCGAAAGTATCGAGACGCTGCCCCCCGGACGGCGGGCCAGCGAGGAGACGTTTCTGGCAGCACAGGCGCAGGGTGCAGATTATATCTGCCTGACCGGAAACCCGGGCACAGGCGTCACCAACGACGCGATCGAAGAAGCAGTCCGGCTCTGCCGCAAATGTTTTTCCGGCCTGATTATCGCAGGCAAAATGCACGGCGCGGGCATTGACGAGGCGGTGTTTGATACCGACGCATTTGCCCGCTTTGTAAAAGCCGGGGCGGATATCATCCTAGTCCCAGCGCCCGGAACGGTGCCCGGCGTTTCGGAACAGGACGTTGCCGCCGCCGTACGCGCCATCCATCAGAATGGAGCTTTGGCGCTTTCCGCCATTGGAACCAGCCAGGAAAGCGCGGACGCAGCCACCGTCCGTGAGATCGCCCTCAGCAGCAAGCGCGCTGGCGTAGACATCCAGCACATCGGCGATAGCGCCGCCTGCGGTATGGCCGACCCGGAAAACATTCTGACCCTATCCATCGCCATCCGCGGCAAACGCCACACGGTGTTCCGCATGGCGGGGAGCGTATTGCGGTAGAACTCTATAATCAGGGGCTTTGCCCCTGAAACCCCACCCAAAGGACACGTCCCTTGGGAATCCCTTTTACTGAAACACCTTAACGTGGCGTTTCCCAATTAGTCGGCAATCTAAAAGGACGTGCGTCGCACGTCCTTTTTCAATGCAGTATCCTTATATTTACTGTCCCAGTGCAGCCAGTTGCTCCGGTGTCAGCGTCGGGATGCCGCCGCCTAGCGCGGGATCGGGGGCGTTGATATACGTTCTGCCGTTGATGGGATTCCATTTGTAATGATGGAAATCCTCCACTTTGAGTTCCTTGCCTTCGAGCGTCAGGTAGTGGATATAGGTCTGCACTTCCCGGCCCGGCCGCGCTTTTGCAAACTCGTAGGAGGTACCGGGCGCAATCACGGTATCATCCGGCGCGACCGCGGTGTTGTAGTAATAGTTCATCGAGGGTGAGCCGAACCGGCCCAGATCCTTGAACGAAAAATCCAGGATAACTTCGCCATATTCTACATTCACAACAGGAGGCCCGTAAATTTCCACCGTTACGTTCTTATCCTTGGGGTTTACATAAGAAATCATATAAATGGGCACATTGTACGGATTTTTGATCTTTAAGTCTGGAGCGCCCGTACTGATGGTCGCATCCAGTCCCAGCGGGATATAGTCCGACGATATGGAATGGTGCGTGGAATCGGTAATCTCCAGCGCGGACCGGATTGCGGCGTTATAGACGGTACTCGAAATCTGACATACGCCACCGCCCGCCTGCTGCGTATAACCGCCGTTGGAGATGCCTGCTGCTTCCTTCCAGCCGGTAGTTAGTGATCTTGGCCCCGCTTGCTCGTTGATGGACCATTCCTGACCGGGCTCAATGACGACACCGTTTACAATACCGGACAGTTTGGCAACATTCCAGTTGCGGCTAAAGCTATAATGCAGGGAGAAGCTGGACGTCCAGGACGAAATCAGCTGCGTATTATATTTAAGCTGCTCAACCGTCACCTCGGGCTCGATGGGCGTTACAGGAGCGACGATGGTATCATAATTGCCTGTTTCCACGGCTTTCATAATGCCGTCGGCCACGGCTTCCATATCTACGGACCGGCCGAAAATACCATCCGTATATACAAAGCGCGAGATGTCGGCGTCCTTTGGAATATAGTTCGCTACATATTCGTCATTTTTCCAGAAAAGGTACCGAAGTTTATTGGGCATATCCTCAGCAGGGATGCGCGCAAGCTCCGGACGCTTTATTTCGTCTCCGCCCGCTGTCGTTTTGATCATGTCTGCAACATCCTGCTCGTAAGGAGTGCCATCGGGCAAATGTCCCCAGGGGGTAAACACGTAGCTCGCGTTCATAGGCTGCTGATCCAGTGTAGCTTTAAGCGCAAGCAGCACATTCAGAACCTTTTCCCGGTCGGCTAACACTTTAACAGGAAAATCAACGCCCTGCTCCTTGGTTTCCTCTATGGCCTGCTTGCGCTCATCGAGCGTTCCCGAATGCCCGAAGGAAAGCGCCTGCGCCATCACCGCGTCATAGTCCGTCGTAATCCCCAAATCCTGTGCGTTGTATTGAAAAATCTCGCCTTCCACATCGATGGAGACCTGTACTTTTGAAAGCAGCGTATCCTGTAAGGCAGCCGTAGCCGAAAACGCCTCATCTCTGGTCATTTCTGAAAGATTGATACCCGCTACGGATACGCCTTCGAGCACGTTCACGTTATTCATGATACGATTGTTCTGGTCAATCGTATAAGCCGCAAGTGCCAGAACAATCCCAAGCAAGATACAGATGACGGCAACTAAGAATCCCTTTTTCCCTTTTCGTTTTTGCACAGGCTTGATTTCGGCCATACCTCATTCTCCTTTATCTGGGCCACGCGCCGCATCACCGCATGCGCGCTTTTATCTTCGTATTGATCTGATTTCATAGCGCAGTTTGCCATGTAATAATAACATTACCCCGGCTATTATACCATGTAACATTGACGCGCATAAAGTCATTCCTAGAAGATTCTTGATTTTTATGGCGAAAAAAGCTCCTATTTTAAAAAGATACGCCAACTTTCGTCTTTGTCCCTTTGTGGCGGATCGATCGTTTATTTCCCGAGAAATTTTTTCCTTCCATAGGCAAGCGATAGGTACCTGTCAATATGGCGAAATTATCTCACAAAAGGCTGAGCTGCCGCCAACAAAAAAGCGGTCTAAAACCGCTTTTTCACTGATGGTAATTGCACCGCTTCACGAAGAGGCGGCAGGATGATACTGCTACCAGTTCTTCTTATCGGTCGGGTTATTCAGCACGCCGACCAATACCAGCAGCTGCAGCACACCGGCTGCAATCTGGTTGATGCCTGCGCCTAAGCCCGTATCAATGACTCCTGTCATCATCAAGATACTCAGTATCTGTGCGACAATAGACGCCCACAGTACTGTGCTTTTCAAACGGTTCTGTTGCATATTTTACTCCTCCAGTTTATCGATCCGGTCCAGTCTTTCATGGGCCCGTTTGGTACTTTCTTCCACGCGAACGAGACGTTCAGATAAAGTATCCATCCTTTGTACCTGCATACGCATATCCTTTTTGATCTCATCTACGCCGCACTTGATGTATTCCACATCTGTTTTGAGTGCACCATCCTCATATCCGGCCTGCTTATCTTCCTTTTGCCGCTCTTTGGCCCGCGCCAGCCATCCGAGCAATATGCCGCTGATCGCGGCAAGTACCGCGATCACAATGCTGATCCACTCCATACTCAGGCCCTCACTCGCTGGTCAGAAGCGCCTTGAATTCCGCAAGCGGCATATATGCGCCAGGGCAGACCGTGGCCCCGGCCTTTATAGATGATGCCATCCACAGTGATCACATAGTTATAATCGCAGCCTGCATGCCCATTCCTTTGGTGATGGGCGTGGATGCTATTGATCGTACTGGTGTCGCTTGCGCTAGGGTGGATGACAATAGTGTCCAACCTTTTTAACCTGCTGAGGGACCGTACCCATTTCAAGCCTGTATCCACAACAAAGTCAAAATCATTGTTTATCATAGGTATTCCTCCTCCCGAGGGTCAGGCCGCCTAAGCCCTGCTTAGTCAAATAAATGCAGAGATTCCCCCCTCCTGGGTGGCTCCGCATCTATACGAGCTCTGACAGCCATATATCCCTATCACATAATATGCAGCAGGAAGGAAACTTGATTGAACTTTGCGCCCAATAAGTTGTTCGTATGACGTAAGATATTCATCATGTATGGATGATTGTGATAAGGGATAACAGAACGCCGAGAGGAAATGAAACGCAGCGTATAGAAAAAAGCGCTGGAGCTCTACCGACCCCAGTGCTTTTTCAGCACAATATTTCAGATATGTCTACGATTTGCTATAGGGAGTTCTGCCGTTTCCCAGAAAAATATGTGGTGATCTCTTGTGCAAAAGCTTCGAGCAGGCCAAGGTCCCAAATCAGCTGCAATATCGTGTAACGGTTGCGTATTTCCTTTCCATACATGAGCGCATTATAGACAAGCGGCGCTTCAATACCCGCCTCTAAAGGATTGGACGGCGCCTGAATTTCGTTCAGCATTGTGATAATGTATTCGGAAGCGGGCAATTTATGCCCTATTACATCCGAAATGCGATCCCAGTTTTCTTCTATCGATCGCATGCGCGCGACATGGGTTGCTTTGCTGTTCTTTCCGTCTTTTTTTTCATTCTCAATAATTTCGAAAGCTGCGCTCCCAAACGCATCCGCGACCTTCGTTTCCCAAAGCGTTTGATCAAACATTTGCCCAAAGCGGCGCGCAGCCAAAAAATCCGGCCGCCCCATACCACTTAGGAGCTCATGGAGCCTGCAGACGGCAACGGTGGCAATGCCCACCTTCGTGCCATGGAATATGGGCTCCCGGCCTTCCTGCTGGAATTTCATCTCCCAATAGTGGGACAGGTGATGTTCGCTGCCGGATGCGGGCCGTGAATTGCCCACAAAGCTCATTGCAATACCCGAGAGTATGAGCCCTTCCATGATGTCGCCAACCACTTCAGGATCACGCGCGGGAATTTTATCCGCGTTTTTTGTGACCTTTTCAATCGCCTTGTTTACCATTTCCACAATCACGGGGCAATAGTATTCCCCGTTGATGATATGGGAGAGCAGCCAGTCATTGTTACAGGTATATTTGCCCAGCATATCGCCCAGGCCCGCTGCAATCATATCCATTGGAGCCCGGGAAAGCACATCGGTATCCGCCAGGATCAGACGGGGAACCTGAGCGGCGTATGTCGCCTTGACGCCGCCTACCGTCATGGCGGCCACATTGGAGGCAAAGCCGTCCATAGACGGCGCTGTCGCCACAATGTAATATGGGAGCTTGAGCTTATAGCTCGCGATCCGACAGATATCGTTTAGTGTGCCAGTACCGACCGCAATGATCACATCGCATTCCGGGTCAAACTCAATAATAAGCCTTCCTGTGGCCCGCTCGTCTGCGGACAGATGCGGGTCCTGATAGCTATAGTGCGCATAGGGGATCCCATGGGAATTGAGTTCATGCAGCAATGCTGCCCCTGCGACCTGGTACGTATTTTGATCCGTCACGAGAAATGGCTTACGATAGCCGTGTTGTTTGATGTAGCCGGGAAGCAGTTTCAGCGCACCTCTTCCGACCTCCACCGCTTCGATATCGGCCTGGTGCGTCCTTCCGCAGGAGCAGGCAAACGTTGTGTTCAAATAATCCTGAATTTGAAATGCTGCGGCGTTGATTTGCATAAAGTTCTTGTTCCCTTCGGTCCACATCGTACTGCGGCTTTTTT